>JAISRS010000252.1 GCA_031273485.1 Prevotellaceae bacterium | reverse complement strand
CGTACCGACGAGGGCAACGACGACTACGGCCAGGAAAAAGAGGAGCAGTACTTCTACCACGGGGACCACCTGGGAAGCGCCCAGATGGTAACAGGCTATGACGGGCGGGTGTATGAACACCTGGAATATACCCCCTACGGGGAACTGTGGGTAGAACACGCCGAACAGGACAAGGCAAGTGTAGACAAGACGGTATTCCGGTTCACCGGGAAGGAGCGGGACGGCGAGACAGGGCTGTACTATTACGGAGCGCGGTATCTGAACCCGCAGACGGGCTTGTGGCTGTCTGCGGACCCCGCCATGGGGGAGTATGTGCCCCAAGCGCCGATAAATGACGAAGCGAAGAAAGCTAACGGAAACCTGCCGGGGATGGGGGGTGTGTTTAACACCGTGAACCTGCATGTGTATCATTACGCGGGGAATAATCCGGTTAAGTATACGGACCCGGATGGGAGAATGCCTGAAAAAGTTTTAGCTATTGAAAAGCAGGTAAGAATTGAAGTTACACAAGATATAACAAGAAATGCGGTTATGTATCAACAGGGCGGAGGTGGAAGAGGAAGGCTAAAAGGTGCTGAGTATACATTTTGCAATCAAGCGACTTTTGATATTGCCGAAGCAGTTGGTTTTAGTTTAACAGCTCTCTATCGGGGTGTTGATCGTGGCTTACTTACAGCAAACAAGGCTTATACTAATCTTGTTGTTTCTGCAAAACAGCGGTTGATCTTGGAAATAACGCCAGAAAGGGCACAAGAATTAGCCAATGCTGGCTATTTAGTAATTGCCGCAATGAAAAACGACATCGGATCTGGGCATTTAGCTACAGTCAGACCAACAAGTAAAGCGTATGATGCGGCGGAAGGACCTATGGTTTCCAATGTTGGAGTATCTGGCTATAATCAAGTTCAATCCACTGCAAGAAGTTTTATCAGGGACAATTATAGAAATGGAAAAGTAAAATTTTTTTATGATCCGCAACAGCAATTCAAACTTGACATGGATCATATTAAAGATTTGGAACAGGTACATTAAGAAATGGAAAACAAGGTTGTTTTATTATTTGCTCTCTTTCTTGTTAGTTGTTCAAGAAATCAACAAAATAGTGTTGACCGGCAAGAAGAAATGATACATGAGATACCGGAGGAGACAAAAGAATTTGATAAACCAAAAACCGTCTATGATGTTGATCCTAAACTTGAGTTGGTCACATTCGTAGAAGGTAATTTTATCGGGCAGACCAAGAAAACAATGCTTTGTTTTTATGAAGAAAAGTTAAATTATGAAGACAAAGAATCTTATATAAGAAATGCGTTTGTTTTTGTTATAAACCCGAATACAGAAGAAATAGAAAGATTCTATGAGTTGCCCAATTGGGAAACCTTGTTGTATAGGGGCTATCTTGAGAGTTCGCCAATAGGAGAATTGGGAAAAGAAATTTATTTTCGTGAAACCTTAATAGGTTCATATGGCGATTTTAATTCCAATGGAATTGACGAAATTTATTTATATGGATTGTCTGGCTGGAGTTTTTTCCCATATTTTTTTGAGTATGATGGTGTAGAATTTAAAGAAATACTTGACGATAAAAAAATGAATGTGATGAAACTGAATTTTGTCGAAAAACAGAGTAAAATATTAGGTTTCCAAGGGGTTAATACAGAAACGGGTGATTCAAGCAATCTCAAATATCAATGGAATGAAGGCGAGAAAAAATATTCTTTGCTAGAAGAATAGGAAAGATTGTTACCTGGGAGGAGCGGAGAAAATGAAAGATCTAAATTATAAAGTTTTAGTAGTACTCTTTATTTTCATGTTTTTGTCCCAGCATAGTTTTTCACAAGAAAGTAATTCGTATGTTGATTTTCCATTTTTCCAAATCTCATTTAAAGAAGGAAAGAATATTTCTTTTTATAAATTAGATCCTAACACCGATATTGAAACAAAATTAAATGGTATTTATAATGTGTCGTCAAGAAATGGGGTGCCATTTTTAAATATAATCTGGGAAAACAATCAGAAAGAAACTTTTCTTATGTTGTCAAACGAGTTGTTTTGTTTTCTGTATAACAATGATTCATTTCCATATATAACAGGGTTTCACGGTAGTACTCCTATGGCGGGAGAGAATTTTTTGTTAAGCCCGGATGGAATAAGAGCTTCTTCTTATCTCATTGAAAATGGCAAAGCGTATTTACCAAATAATTTAAATTCAGAGGTGGGAAAAGCATGGGTTGAAGGTGTAGAAGGGCAAGGTATTCATGAAAAATTGTTTATCAGGCAATCAGGTATTTCCGCGATTCATATTTCGTTGGGGTTTGTCTCCTATGCCAGGCCAAATTTATATGAAGAAAATTCAAGGCCAAAAAAAATCAGAGTTTCTGTGGAAGGGTTATTTTCTTTTGAAGTAAATTTAAGTGACACGCCTAATTTCCAGACAATAAATTTACCAAAAGAATTACAAAAAAATGATATCCTCGTGATTGAAATATTAGAGGTTTACCCTGGAACGAAATATGAAGATACTTGTATTAATTGCATTATATATGATTTGCGTTCTGTAAGCGCACAGGTGTCAGGCGCCATTTTAGAAGAATAAAACACACCCGCTATAATCCCAGTAGCGATTGCTTCCGGCACACCACGCTTTCCCAGGGCGGCACAGACGACCGACCGACTTGACTATCCCAAATAAACCCGCTACTCTGTTACCATGTCTGAATCTGATAAACTTTCATTTATCCGCCACTTGGGCCATGATATGGCTTACCGGGCGGTAACCCGCCTTTTTCCCGGAACTCTGGTAGCCACTGAACAATATGACGGATTTAAAAATGTTGCATTTGGTAGCGAGCATTTGCGCTCGGTTACTACTATTCGAGTCTTGGAGTAGGTATGCGCCTTATAGTTTTGTTCTCGATTTTGATATTATTGCTTGGATGTAAGCCAGAATCGAACAACGAAAACAATATGTTGCAGAATAAAGAAGAAGTTGAAGGAAACGATGAGCCTAGTGTAGTAACGCCCCAAATTGAAAAGAATGAAAGGATAACCAATGAAATTGACATGATGTTGAAAGAAGCCTATGTCACAGGTAATTATGCCAAGGCGTTGGATTTTTTACAACATGGAGCAAGCGGATCGGTTTATCTTGATTCCAATGTACCGCTGTTGTATGATTTGTACAAAAATTATGAGCAGGGATTGGTAGGAACGGATTTATTATTTGAGTATTATCTTCGCAACAGAAAAAATTGTTTCAAGGATTTTTTGGATGGAATTTATCCGGATCAGACGGTTGGGTCGTATATAGCTCATTTTGGGAGCCTTGATCTATTGCAGAAAATGGCTGATGAAAAAATCCCAATTAATTCAGAAAAAGAAAATCCTGAAGATACGGCACTTTTTGATATGGTTGCAGCTGAATGGACTTATAATATGGCTAACCAGACTTTTGGAGGATTAAAATATAATGAAAAGGAAAAAAGAAGGAGAATAAGATTGCTTTTGGAGGCAGGAGCTGATGTAACACTATTAAGAACATATGATGGCGGTACAATTTTTCATTCTTTCAGATGGTATCCTGAGGAGGAAGATTTTACAGATGTATTAGACAAGATGATTGAACTGGGAGCATCTCCACAAGTTCTTAA
>JAISRS010000407.1 GCA_031273485.1 Prevotellaceae bacterium | reverse complement strand
ACATTAAGATTTGTTAGTTTGAATTATAGTTTCTACCTTTGCCGCCTGAAAATTTATTTAAAAATAATTAAAATAGTTTATATTAATATGTCGAATCAGTACGAAACCGTTTTCATTTTAACTCCCGTTTTATCTGAAATGCAGGTAAAGGAAGCGGTAAAAAAGTATTTGGACTTTATCTCCGAACATGGAGGAGAAATAGTCCACAGGGAAGATTGGGGCTTGCGAAAATTAGCATACTCAATCCAGAAGAAAAGCACAGGGTTTTATTATCTTGTAGAATTTAAATCGGAAGGCGAATTGGTAGAAAAACTCGAAACACAATACCGCCGAGATGAAAGAGTGATTAGATTCCTCACATTCCGCATGGACAAACATTCCATTGCATACGCAGAAAAGAAAAGAAATCTTAAAAAAGAACAATCAAAAAGTTAAGGGAAATGGCACAGAATGAAATAAGATATTTAAATCCTCCCACAGTGGAAGTCCGGAAGAAGAAATATTGCCGGTTTAAGAAAGCAGGAATCAAGTATATAGATTATAAAGACCCTGAGTTTCTTAAAAAGTTTCTTAATGAACAGGGTAAAATTCTTCCCCGCAGGTTAACAGGAACTTCATTAAAGTTTCAACGCAAGGTTTCACAGGCAGTTAAGCGTGCGCGTCATTTGGCGTTGCTGCCTTTTGTTACGGATTTATTAAAATAATAAACATTTAAATTTGATATGGAAGTTATTTTAAAACAAGATGTACCTAATTTAGGACATAAAGACGATGTTGTGAACGTTAAGAACGGATACGCAACAAATTACCTTATACCTCAGGGATTTGCTACAATGGCTACCGCTTCCGCAAAAAAGATGCATGCGGAAAACATTCGCCAACGTGCGCATAAAGAGGAGAAAGTTCGCTCGGATGCCGCTCAAACGGCAAGCAAACTCGAAGCATTGGAAGTAATACAGCTGGGAGCAAAAACCAGTTCTACAGGCAAAATATTCGGCTCGGTAAACAATATCCAAATTGCAGAAGCATTAGCCTCCAAAGGTTTTGATATTGACAGAAAAAATATCACCATAACCGGCGAAGACAGTATCAAGGAAGTGGGAACTTATGAAGCGGATATTAAACTCTATAAAGAAATTCATGCCAAGATTAAGTTCGAGGTGGTTTCGGAATAAAGCTTTATAATATTATGATTTTATAATTACTTCAACAATTCCGCCGTTCTTCAATTGAAGAACGGCTTTTTTTTGGTGTGCATGGAAGGCATCCCCTGGCAGGGTTAAAACCCTGTCAGGGGACGCCTTCCACGCTAAGGGCTTAAGGACTTTAAAGATTTTAAAGCATTCATAATTCCTTACTAAACCTGTGTAAATAAACGGGAAAACACTGCTAAATTCCGCCCTGCCGGAAAAAATACCATTAATGTGGTATTTCCCGTTTCTCCCGTTCGCCGTACCTTTGCACCGTTAAAAATAAAATTATTATTACAAGTATGAATTATTTAAAATATTTACAATTAAGTGTTTTTCTGTTTGTAGCCTCATATATTTCGGCACAAACTCAAAATGTTATTTATGTCAAAAGCGCTAAATTTACATCCCAGTTGCTTGAAAAATGGGCTTCGGAATATACCGAAAAGAATCCCGACATTCAAATAAAGTGGGTCGGTAAAGACGACGGTCGGGAGGCGACGGTCGATTTGGATATTATACTGCACGAATCGCAGGATAAATCAATAGAAACCGACATTATATATGTGGCGCGATATGCCTTGTTGCCCATTGTGGCAAAGAGTAATCCTCTGTTGAGTGTTCTGGAGAAAACCAAATTGAATAAAGACAAACTTATCGGTTTGTACTTCAATGAAGACCCGTTTGCGGAAGAACCTGCCGGCAACAGAAAGATCGAAAAACTCAAAAATCAATTGACCGTGTATTCCGGCAACGGACAACAGTCGGGCGCGCCGGCGTTTGCCGCACATTTCGGCTTTCAACCCGCCGACCTTCGCGGTAAAAGAATCGCAGGAGATGACATCTTTCTGCTGAATGCCATAAAAAGGGATTCGTCGGGCATCACTTTCAATAATTTAACTTACGTGTATGATCTCAATACCCGCAATCTGAAAAGCGATATCGCCATACTTCCTTTGGATGTGAAAAAAGAATACGAAGAAGTTCTCAATTCCACCGATTTGGACAAAACAATATCCCTGCTCGAAGAACGGGAAATTGACCTTATTCCTGTTCAGCGTTTAGGGTTTGCGATTAAAAAGAACAAAAATCCGCAAGTGAATAACTTCCTGAAATGGATACTTTCCGAAGGTCAAAGCATTAATCATTCCTTTGGATTCCTTAGTCTGGACAGTAAGACGGTCAGCGCTCAAACAGAACAGTTAACGGAGATTCTGCTGACGTATAATTGAGCGTTTAAACCGTCGGATACAAGATTTACAATTTACAGGATGAAACAAACAGACAGAGAATCGTACATTCGGGAACTTGCACGTCTTGGCGACCAAACAAAAGCCATTCATGCCGGAGAATTTCCCGATGCTGTGACCTGTGCCTCGTCGCCCAATTTAGTGATGTCAACCACATTTGTTGTTGATGCCGATACGGGTTTTTCGGTGGAAGAAATGGATGAAAACGACGCATGGGTCTATACTCGCTGGGGAAATCCAACGATACATCAGTTAGAAGAGAAACTGGCTGCTCTGGAAGATGCCGAAACAGCCATAGCTTTTGCCAGCGGAATGAGCGCTGTTACCTCTCTGCTCTTCCATTTGCTGAAAGCCGGAGATCACGCCGTTGTCGGCGATGTGGCTTATGCCGCCTTATCGGAACTGACAAACGAAATGATTCCCGCCTTAGGCGTAGAAATATCAAAAGTCGATACCTCCGATTTGGAAGCTGTGAAAGGCGCCGTAAAAGCAAACACCCGGCTGATTTATGTGGAAACGCCCTGTAATCCCATACTGCGACTTACCGATATTTCGGCTGTTGCACATATTGCGCATACCGCGGGAGCGAAATTAGCTGTGGATTCCACTTTTGCCACGCCTTTGGCAACGAAACCTCTGCAATTAGGCGCAGATTTCGTTATTCATTCCCTGACCAAATATCTGGGAGGACACGGAGATGCTTTAGGCGGCGTTATTTTGGGCAATAAACCCGACCTCGCGCTTCTGCGCAAAAAAACGGCTGTCCGTCTGGGAGGAACGCTGAGTCCTTTTAATGCATGGCTGATTCTTCGAGGATTGGCAACTTTGCCCATACGTATGCGCGTACATCAGGAAAACGCTCTGGAAATTGCCCGGTATTTGGAACATCACCCCAGGGTGAAAAGGGTAATTTATCCCGGACTTCCCTCTCATCCGCAATATGAACTTGCTAAACGACAAATGAACAATTTCTCCGGTATCATCACATTTCAGGTGGAAAACGGCAGGGAAACAGCCAAACGAATTGCCGACAGGTTGAAAATAATACATTATGCCGTTTCTTTAGGACATCATCGCTCGTTGATTTTTTACCTTCACAGTGAAGATTTATTGCAGACGTCTTTTAAATTTTCAACCGCTAAACAATTGGATTCGTGGAATACTTTCGCCGGAAATGGCATCTTCCGATTATCAACAGGTCTGGAAAATGCAAAGGACTTGATCCAAGACCTGGAACAAGCGATGGAATGAATTAAAAATTACGAATTATGTTTAAGCTCCTTAAAGTCCTTAGCGCCCTACCCTGTCAGTAACAACCGGCAACTGATTTCGCAAAATTTCACTTTCGTTTCAGCGCTCTTTTCAGGTATTCTGCGGTATATCCTATATTTTTTTTCACTATTTCTTCGGGGGTTCCGGTGCAGAGTATTTCGCCGCCGCCGGCGCCGCCTTCTTTGCCGAGGTCTATGATATAGTCGGCGGTTTTGATAACGTCCAGATTATGTTCAATCACCAGTACGGTATTGCCTCT
>JAISRS010000352.1 GCA_031273485.1 Prevotellaceae bacterium | reverse complement strand
AAAGGCAGGACTGAAACGTAAATTGAAATAATAATAATTAGTCCTGCCTTTCAGGCAGTTGTTAGAGAGGTTACTTCCGCAGGTCGATGACCTGCGGTTATGAAAATCAAGCCCTTCGGGCTACCGCTACGCCGAACGAAGGGAACTCCATCCATAGCACCTCAAAATAAGATTTAGCCGAATTATCACGAATTTTTTTATCCGCGAATTACACGAATTGCACGATTTTTTTTCTGCGAAGGCAAAATCCTTTAATCCTTTAATCATGGTTCAGACAATTTCACAATTTCACAAATTCATAATTCATAATTTATTAAGCCTGTCCGTTACGGTCGCATGTCCTTCGATTTTCACTGAAAACGTACGCACTTTTACGCCAAACGTGCGCACGTTTTCGAGCAGTTGTTTTCAATCGTTCGCCTGACGGCAGGTTTATATTCGATTTTCATTTACATATTGAAATTAAAAAAACGACATTTTGAAACATACGTTCGACGCAGTCAAACGCACCTGTTCGAAATTATATCGGTTTTTCTTTCGGGTTTTTTATTTACTTTTGCCGCCGGTTTTTTTCCGTTTAACGGAATTAAACGTGTATAATGTAATTAATTTGTTAAATAATTCAATAAACACATATATAAAATGTTAGCAAAAGTTAGTATAGTGATGGGCAGCGTTTCCGATTTAAAGATAATGGAAAATGCCGCCAAATTTTTAGACGAAATGCATGTTCCTTTTGAGATTAATGCACTGTCGGCGCACAGAGTTCCCCGACAAGTTATGGAATACGCAAACGGATTGGAAACCAGAGGAGTGAAAGTCGTTATAGCCGGAGCGGGAGGAGCGGCGCATCTGCCCGGAATTATAGCCGCAATCACTCCGCTTCCGGTTATAGGTGTGCCGATTAAGTCGTCGAACTCTATAGACGGGTGGGATTCAATTCTTTCCATACTTCAAATGCCTGCCGGAATACCGGTTGCAACGGTTGCCCTCGACGGGGCGCGCAATGCGGGAATACTCGCAGTTCAAATTTTAGCCCTTGCCGATGAGGAACTTATGACGAAATTTAAAAAGTTTAAATCCGATTTGGCGTCGAAGGTTCTCAAAGCCAACGAAGAATTGGAAAATGTGAAGTTCGACTGGAAAGTCGCCGGAGAAAGGTAAAAAGCAGAAGATAGAAATTAGAAGGTAAAAGACAGAAATTAGAACCTCCTAAACCCTCTAACTTGCCATCATAGATCCTTCGATGATCCTTCGATGATCCTTCGATGGTCTTCGATGAAAATTTCTTCGATGAAGCGTCTGTTTTATGCCGGATTTGAAAGTTAGAAATTAGAAGTTAGAAATTAGAAAACCGGAAGCATTCTTCTAATTCTTCCAACTTAACAAAATTACAGTACTATACCCATTCTACGCATAAGAAATGTAGCGTTCATGTTTTGTGCGATGCCTTCCATGATTTTATAGCTGAATATTAATCTATTATCCTGTATTGTAGCTTCGAAGCAGTAGTTTTTGATATGTTCGGGAAATTCTTTTTCGAGTGTGCCGAGAACCAAATCATGGGTAGCGATGATTCCATTACTGTTCATAGTAATCAGCTGTTTTATAAGCGCTAACGATCCTTTTTGTTTATCTTCGGAATTGGTGCCTTTCAGTATTTCGTCAAGTATAATCAACAGTGTTTCACCGGCATTTAAACAGTCGATTATCATTTTAAGGCGTTTGAGTTCCGCAAAAAAATACGATTCGTTATCGTTGAGCGAATCTGTTGTTCGGAGATTTGTGACAAGTTTTGCCGGAAAAATCGTTAATTCTTCGGCGCATACCGGCGCGCCGACGCAGGCAAGAATATGATTTATGCCTATTGTTCTCAAATAGGTGCTTTTACCTGCCATGTTCGCTCCCGTAATCACCAGAAAGAACGGACGTTTTTCCATGTCCACATCGTTTTTCACACAAATATTTCGGTGCAATAAAGGATGTCCGAGCGCCTTTGCTTTAAACATATACTGTTCTGCTATACAGGGATATGTATATTCGGGATGATTATGTGCAAATATTGCCAACGATGCTGTGGCATCGAATTTTGCAAGCGCTGCGAACCATGGTTCTATCTGTTTTTCATACTGTTCAATCCATCGTTCGATTTTAATGGCGTATTTGATATTCCACATCAAAACAGGATTGAAAATCAATATTATGGGAAACGTAAAAGATAAACCCAAACAGTCGTAATAATATTTCAGTTTGTTGATTGCCTTGGAAGCGCTTGTATTATCGCTGTTTAAGATTTTTTTCAGTTCGTTCAGTTCAGCCGAAACGAACTGTTCGTTTTCCGGTATTTTGAACAGTATCGCGTATTTTTTTAGAACATTTGTCTTCTTTTCAAATATTTGCGCAAGATACTGTACTCTTTTGGAAGGGACGATACTAAGAATAAAAGTCGCCGTCCATAAAGCCCCGAAATATACCGATGAAATCACGTCGCACACAATTAACACACCCATTATCAAGTACAACAACGGAACAATATACGTCGCAATATTCCAAAATTTTCTTTTATTCAATGACAAAGAAGAAATATCGGCAAAAGATTCGGTAATTTTTTTTGTGTTTAGTCTGTCCTGACCCGTCAATCTCCCTTCGATTATAAAATTTAAAACCGATTCGTATTTATCTTTCAACTCTTTAACAGCCTGTTGTTGCTGTAATATTTCTTTTTTATTTTCGAGAGGATTCAGAAAAATATTTGCAAGTTTATCCGTACCGAAAGATGTAACCGTTCGGTTAATTGATTGAAAAAAAGAATTTTTACCGAATAAATCCAAGTCTGATGCAAATCTGTGTTTAGGGTCTGTTTTTTCGTCGGCGCCATCGAATGAAGAAAAATCGTATTCCATGCCTTTTAATTCATTAACAAGGTATTGTAATTTTGTTTCGGAATATTTTTTTGCACGGAATAATTTTTCATGATATTTGAGCAGAATCAAAAACAGCAGGACGCACACAGACAGGGTAATCGTTACGGCTATTGTATTTTGCCACAGCAGATAAGAAAGCGCGCAGGCAACGATAACGACCAAAAACCTCAAAATACTTATATGTAATATTTTTGTATTCAATACCCGTATTATGCTTTCCTGTTTTTCTACAGTAACACTGTAGGTGGAGATAACTTCTTGTATATTCATAAAATACCTGTTCAAATACCTGTGTAATTGTGAGGGGTGATACTTTTTAATTCGTTTTTAATATTTTCGGCAACATCTAAATTATCAATAAATTCGGCGATACTTTCTTGAGTGATTCCGGTATTTACTCTTGTAAGTTTTTTTAATTCCTCGTAAGGATTTTTATATCCTTCTCTTCTCAAAATCGTTTGGATAGCTTCGGCAACCACAGCCCAGTTATTATCCAAATCTTTTTTTATGGCGTTTTCGTTGAGTTTCAATTTTTCCAATCCTTTATGTAATGATTTAAATGCCAATACCGAATGTGCTATCGGGACTCCAATATTGCGCAACACGGTCGAATCCGTCAAGTCCCTTTGCAATCGGGAAACAGGGAGTTTTGAGGACAGATGTTCAAAAATAGCATTTGCCATACCCAAATTACCTTCCGCATTCTCAAAATCAATAGGATTCACCTTATGCGGCATGGCAGACGACCCGACTTCGCCTTCTTTGATTTTTTGTTTGAAATATTCCATCGAAATATACGTCCAAATATCCCTGCAAAGGTCTATAAAAATGGTATTTATCCTTTTAAGATTATCGAATAGAGCTGCCAGATTGTCATAATGTTCTATTTGGGTAGTGGTTTGCGATCGGTTGAGTTTCAGGATATTGTTTACAAAATTATTTGCAAAGTTCACCCAGTCAATATCGGGATAAGCTACGTTGTGGGCATTGAAATTGCCTGTTGCTCCTCCGAATTTTGCGGAAAAAGGCACTGTTTTCAATTGATTTATTTGTTTTTCCAATCTTTCGACAAAAACTCTTATTTCTTTCCCCAATTTTGTGGGAGATGCCGGTTGTCCGTGAGTTCGAGCCAGCATGGGAATCTCGCCCCATTCTTTGGAAAAGAAAGTTAAAATCTCCGTCACTTTAGCTATTTCAGGATAATATACCTCGTTCACAGCATTTTGTAAACTACAGGGAATGGCAGTATTATTTATATCCTGCGAAGTTAAACCGAAATGAATAAACTCAAGATAATTAGCTAATTCAAAATCTTTCAATTTTTCTTTGATATAATATTCAACGGCTTTAACGTCGTGGTTGGTAACGTTTTCGATGTCTTTAACTTTTTGAGCGTCATCTTCCGTAAAATCTCGATAGATATTTCTAAGAGTATCATACAAGCATTTATCAAAACCTTGCAGTTGAGGTAAAGGCAACTCGCACAGCGCAATAAAATATTCGATTTCTACTAATATGCGGTATTTTATCAGTGCATATTCCGAAAAATATTCCGATAATTCCTTCACCTTGAAATAGTATCTTCCGTCAATAGGAGTTATAGTTGTAAGAGTATTAAATTTCATTATATATAATTTTAATTTTTGCGCAAATATACAATTAATGATTAATTTTTAAGCAA
>JAISRS010000245.1 GCA_031273485.1 Prevotellaceae bacterium | reverse complement strand
ATGCCGGAGAATGTCCGACAACTTCTCAAACCGTATAAACGAAGGACTATTTAGAAATGACGGATAAAGTCTTATTTATAAAAGAGTTGATGAGTCGAATAACCTTCAGTTCCCTTCTTGTTATACCTGCTTTATTAACCGTTCAACCAAATAAAATACGGTTGTAACCGGATTTTGCTCCTTTAAAGGCAGCAAATATTGCTTGTAATAGAGTTTTTGCGCATTTTGCATCGCCCTGTTTTGGCGATTTTCCAACAGGGAAAACATTTCTTCGTTATTTTTCAAATATGGTTTTTTCAGTAATTCAGAAAGTTTTTCTTTATATTGGCCGCGTGACAAAGCACTATCGTAATAATTAAAGTGAAGCATATACCAAATCTCAAAGGCTTCAATGGAATAAGCGCACTTTATTTGATTTTTCTTGGCCAGCTTTATCGCATTCTCAAACGATTCGACGGAAAAATCATCTCTGTCAAAAACACACCAAGTTTCGATATAGGGCTCTCTTTTTTGTAATGCAAAATTTTTAATTCGTATCGCCTCGGTGATCAATGACACCGTATTATATCCGGTTCCATGTACATCAATGCTGTCATATATTTCTGGATTTGCCGGAAATTTCCTGAAATAATTCGGCTCGGTCTTTTCGCCTTCACAGACAATAAGAATACGGCGTAATTTTCGGATATTTTGCAGACGGGTTAAAGCGGTTTTTCGTTTCTGAAAAAGTTTATCGTGTCCCATTATTCACGGTTCCCAATCTGTAAAGCGATTTCGTTGATATACGGTACAGCGCCATATTTACCCTGCAAATAATTTTTACCAAATGCCGCATCGTTGCGAATGGGTTCATCGTATTCGACAAGGGAATATAAATCAGTTGCACCGTATTGATCTTTCTCGCAAAACCAAATTTGATCCCGGCGAAAAAGTTTATTCGTGAGAATATTCACCGCATGGCAGGAAATAACCAGTTGAGCATTTTTCGGGTTTTTTTCCGGAGAATTGAAAAGTTTGATGATATTTTCAAGAATTAACGGATGTAACTGAGCGTCAAATTCGTCGATAAACAAAGGGGTCCCGTTTTCCAGGGCAGAGGTAATTGGAATTGCATAGGTAAACAACTTTCTTGTTCCGCTGGATTCTTGATGTTCAGGGATCAAAACGGTTCCTGCATTTTCTTCGTTATCAAAGCAAATATGACCAAAGAAATAGGTCTCTCGTTCCGGCGGCTTTGCCTGGGGAGTTTTTTTCAGAAATTCTGCAAGATCAGGAGGTAATTCACTAAAACTAACAGGTTCACGCTCAACCTGCAATTCGTTTACCTGAATATCCGCAAAATGAAGAAAATCAAGAACTCCCTTAAGGGCATTATCATCCGGCTTGCGTAGGCGGTTTTTCGTCACGGAAGCGATATTTTGCAAACCTGAAGTGATAAGCATATCCTGAAAATATCGGACAATACTTACAGCAATTTCACCGTTAGTTTGGGCACAAACTGATAAAAAAGAACAATTTTGACGAACCGCCGATTTGATCTTTGCTCCTTCGCGGAAATAGTCAGTTGTAACAAGCTCCTGTTTTTCCCTGGTAAAAAGCGTAACTTCCCTGACATTGAGAATCGCAAATAGGTACTCCGTAATAACTTCTTCCTGGGTAACGGAAAATCCATAACGATAACGAATATTCTTCCCCTCATCATTTTTCATAAAAAAAACAAGTTCAAAAGACGATGGTTCATATTCCGTTTGTTTGGAAAAGTAAAAAGCATCAACTTCAATGGTATCGCCCACCTGTTTTCGCGGCCCGGAAAAAACGGCAAAGTTTCTGTAAAATGAAAGTGCCCGGAAGAAATTTGATTTCCCACTGGCATTGGCCCCATAAATGACGGCAGTTTTGAGGAAACGCAGCTTATCCCCCATCTCAAAGGTATTCGATTCTGACAATTCTTTATTCTTTGTCGAAATAAGTGAAAAAATATGTTTCCCTTTGAAAGAACGATAGTTCTGGACGGTAAATTCCGCAATCATGTCTGCTCCTTATACTTGTAGTATAGAATATATCGGCAAAAATAGTCAAGATAGTTATCATTTTTACGGAAAATCCGCATTTTTTTCGATTATTGTTGACTTTTATTTGAGATATTGATATATTCATAAAATTGGAGCCAAATTTTATGAATTTGCTCTATTTGACAAAGTGGTATACTACTATATATATGGTTTATCATAAATAGACATACCATATATAGTGTAAACACTTGACAAGATATTCTGAATTCGGTTATTTTTTAATCACCGGATAAAGAGAGACCAAAGATTTGGGAGAAAATAATGAAAGCATTGGATGAATACGAAATAAAAGCTCGATATGTTCCAACTTTTCTCTGTTTAATACCATTTTCAAATTTTCTAGTCATGTTTTTTGGCCATATTTTCTTTGAAAACATCATCCAAAGTATCAGTTGGATGGTTATTATTGCCGACTTGGGAATTTCATTTATTATCATGCTTGGGCTTATGCAAGTACAATGCACGATTGCAAAACACTTGATCCAAGATGGCATCTTTGGAAAAGGCGGTTTGTTTTTTCCTTCGGCCACCATGCTTCTTTATGACAATGGCTTACTTTCAAGGGATCGAAAAAATCAGATTAGAGAAAAACTATTAGAAAAGACAGGTATCAAGCTTTCTAACGAGAAAGATGAAATGTCAGATATTAAAAATGCCCGATTACAAGCACGAGAAGCCGTTAATGCTATTAGAAATATTGTTGGCCATGGATCTTTTACTATTACGTATAATATCAGGTATGGTTTTTGGCGGAATCTTATTGGCGGAAGTTTCTTTGTATTTTTTGGCGCTCTGCTTTGTATATGCTTCTACTTTTACACCCACGAATGGAAAGCGATAGGCTTTTTTGGATTTTATTTTTTGTTATTTCTCGCTCTATTTCTTTTTAGGCGACATATATTGGAAAGTCTTGGCTACAGTTATGCGGACAGGCTTTTTTCAGATTTTTTGAGTATGACAAAAGGAGAATAAGATGACAAACTCAACAATTACCTTTTTCCCGGTTGGCGAAAAGAATGGTGGCATGACTTTAATTAAATTGAACGATCAAAACAATACAACAATGTTGATCGACTGTTCCATTGAAACAGAACTGATTGCGGACTATTGCAATGTCAACCAAGAATTACGAGACCGCCTCCCCTCTGACGAATTCGGCAGGCCTTATATTGATGCCTTTATTCTTACGCATAGGCACGAAGATCACTTAAAGGGCTTACCGGATCATTTTCATCTTGGTTCTCTTAATGACTATAATGACGATGAGGAATCATTAAAAATTGTTATTCGTGAGTTATGGAGTAGCTCTATTTTCTGGAAGTCAGAAACAGAGAATTATTCACTTTGTGATAATGCAAAATCATTTAACAAGGAGATGAGGCGCCGGGTGTCTTTATATGAAAATTCAGGAAAGATCCAGGAAGTTGGTGATAGAGCTATCATTATTGGCAAAGATCCTTCTGGAAAGACTGATGATTTTGACGGAATTGTTTATGGTATTGGCGATACTTTCTCAACAATTAATAATCGTAATATTGCCAGCAAATTGAAAGGGGTGATCCTCGGTCCTATTGAACAACAAGAAGATGAACCGGATAAAGATTATCTTGACCACAACAGGCAGAGTATCATAATTCAGCTTACCATAACAGAAACAAATTGGGAAGGCTATTATGAGAATAAGATACTTATGGCTGCCGATGCAGAATGTCTTGTTTGGGAAACACTTTGGAATCGCTATAAAAACGATACAAGCAAATTAATATACGATATCCTTTATGCCCCGCATCATTGTTCGTGGCATTCTTTGTCGTATGACAGCCAATCAAAAGATGAAAATCCACAAATCTGTGAAGATGCAAAAAATGCTTTAAGTCAGAAAAGAATAGGGTCCTTTATTGTTTCACAGTCGAAGATCATTTCCAACAATGACGATGATCCTCCTAGTGTTGCGGCAAAGAAAGAATACCAAAAGATTGTAGGTGATTCGCAATTTATTTGTACTAATGAATATCCAGGCAAAGAAGAACCCGAACCTCTTGAATTTTATTTAACGCCTTCCGGGCCACAAAAAAGGTCTGTAAAGGCCAGATCAAAACTGTCGGCAGCAACAGCACATTCAACAAGAGAGTCATATCCACATGGATAATGAGTATTGGATTAAAAAGGCGCATAAATACATTTGTGAACATCATGCTTTTTCTAATGTATCCGATATTGTGTTTGCGGAAAATGAAAACACCATTTCTGCCTCTGTTTCCATAAATTTACCAAGCAAATTTATAGAAAGAGGAGTAACGAATAAAGGTATCAGAAGCAAAGAAGATACAAAGTTCATTTTTGATAAAAATTTTCCTCTTGATGCACCAAAAATTATATTACGTAATGATTTCCCAAGAAATTTTCCCCACATAAACCCGTCCAAAGATGAGGTATTACCTTGTATTTATGCGGGAAATCTTTCGGAATTGTTACAGCAGCCTCAATGGATGGACGGCATACTAGATCAACTGGTGAATTGGCTTGAAAATGCTGCTTCTAACTCCTTGCTTAATCGAAAACAGGGGTGGGAGCCCATGCGAAATGATGATTTTAGAGGATTTATAGTGTATGATGATTATGAAATATTAGAAAATTTGAATAAAAATGCGAATAATTCAGGAAAATATAGGCCTGTTCAATATTCAAAAAATCAAAGATTTATTTTTGCAGGAAATCAAATTCTATCTAACAAGAGTGAAAATGCGCGAAATCTTTTTTTTATAACTCCTAATGTTATTGATTTCTACATTCCGAACCCCATTAAAATCCTTTCAGATCTTTACTTATATGCCGGGAAAATTGGATTGCCAAACATTAGATCTTTTATTGAGGGTATAGATGCAAAGTTTTGCGATGAAGAAAAAATCTTCGTGAGCTTTCTAATAAAAAGACCCTGCAAAATAATTGGTAGTGATTTAAAGATAGAATTTATGAATTTTTTAATAAATAAAGACAAAAAAAGAAAAGGTAAAAAACGAGTGTCATCCGAATGTATTGTAGAGATGCTTGTACATATAAATGATAAATCAACTCTACTATTACAAAAATTATCGGGAACAGTTAATGCCTATAAGGATAATAACAGATATATAACATTTTTGGGATGCGGTAGCTTAGGTTCAAAAATTGCCGTACATCTAGCGAGAAATGGCAATGACAATTTTTTATGTATTGATAACGACTATTTCCTTCCTCACAATAATGCCCGCCATGCTTTATTGTTTTTTGATTATTTATTAAAAGCTGATTCTTTATCATCAGCAATCAGAAGTATTGGTAATGCTACTGCAATCCAGGAGAACACATCGGCATTTAATGTTGATTACTCAACATCTAAGATTATCGTTGATACAACCGCTTCTCTTTCTGTGCGTAATTTTTTATTGGCGAATAAGAACTTACCACCTATCATTAGTGCCGGTTTATATAACTCCGGGAAATTTGGTCTGCTTTTTATTGAACGTGGCGATAAATCGTGTAAACTATTACATGAATGGGCATTCCTATATCGACAGGCTATTACAAATAGAGATCTGCACTATATTCTGTTCAATGCCAAGTTAGAGAATATTAATATTGGTCAATCTTGCAGTGACCAAACGATGGTAGCCAGCGATGCACAAATATCGCTAATGGCATCAGCTATGTCAATTAAAATACAAGAAATTATAACTAATAATTTTGATACAGAAGCAGAAATTGACTTATATTCATATCAAGAACATGGCCTTAATATTAAAAAAATCAACATTCCTGGTTTTCTTGCATTACCTTCATTAAATGGATGGGATTTATATATTTCTTCTGAAATTTCTGACTTGATGTTGAGATATTTAGTTTCTAAAAGACCAAATGAAACCGGAGGTGTTTTACTGGGTACTGTTTTTGATTATGCAAAAACAGTAGTAATAACATCATTATTGCCTGCACCTTCTGATAGCATTGAAAAACGAAATGTATTTGTATTGGGTACGCATGACTTATATAGAGAGATAAAAAATATAGAAAACAAAACATCTGGAAAGGTGACTTACCTTGGCACATGGCATACCCATCCTTTTGGTGGGAACGCATCTTCAATAGACAGAAAAACTTTTGAAAAATTACTCAAAGATCGAAATTATGAACCGACCGTATGTTTAATAAGAACGCCATCAGAGATAATTTTGGTTTAGTGTAATCCTAATGGACTTGGCTGCGAACAAAAAACCGATAAATAAAGGGATGGGCTACAGAATATGGCGGAGGATTAAACTGATACCTTTTACGACCACGATACCCGAAGAAAAGCAGGATAAGGATCTGGAAAAGAAGCTGACGGAGGAGGGGCCGGGGATACTGAACTGGATACTTGAGGGTACTGTCCGCTGGTGTACTGAACGGCTTAAAACGCCTCCGGCTATTACCACGGCTACCGATGAGTACCGGGGGGAAATGGACGTGATAGGGAACTTCATCAAAGAGCGTTGCGTCCAGGGGCCGGGCTGTTCCATCCGGGCGCGGGAACTGTTCAAGGTGTA
>JAISRS010000186.1 GCA_031273485.1 Prevotellaceae bacterium | reverse complement strand
CAAAACCGCAAATATCCTTTTGCCTCCTCTTTGTTCCCGATTTCAAACACATCTAAAAACAGTTGCCTGAGCCTGTACGCCTCGCCCAAACGCGGATAATAATCTAAAATTATCTGTAATTCAGACCTTTTCTCTGCCGTCAATCCGTCATATTTTTTCAAGATCGTATATCTGTGATTTTTAAGGATTTCGTTGCCTTTGCGTTCCAAACGGCGAACTTCGTCCAATGCCTCATTAAGCGATTTTATTAAATGAAATTTGTCGAAAACTATTTGACTTTCAGGAAAATGTCTTGTCACTCCACTAATAAATGCGAGCGACATATCCATACTCACAAGTTCGATATTTTCGCGTTTGCCGTTTTTTGTTTCCAGTGTTTCCACCAATTTTTCTACCGTTGAGGCATCTTTACCTTCGGTTACAAATATTGTCCTTCGTTTTTCCAAATCAACTGCCTGTGTAATATATTCGTGTCCTTTTTTTCGCGATGTTTCGTCAATGCCAATCTGTTTTACTTCGCTCAAATCATCGGCAGCAACGGCTTTTTTTACCCAAAAATCGAACAGCCGCCAAACGCGGGGTTGCGTTACCGATAAGGTTTCCGCCACATTACAGACCGGCATCTCGCTTTCTATCAACAACATGGCGTATGCTTCAAACAGCATCGTAAAGCCGCTGCCTGCCCGTGCCCACGGAACCTGCACCTGATAAACCTTTCCGTCTGCATCCTGCAAACGTGGAACGCGGGCGTGAAGGTAGCAACGATGCTGAAAGAAGTTCAGGTGTTGCCACTGCTTTTCTTCCGTGTCATATGCACCTGTGCGTTCCCCTGTGCGGCTTGGAAACTTGAATCCGCGCTCAAAATCAATGTATATATGAAGTTCGCGCTCCCGACTTTCCAACTCTTCAAAGCGGACTTCACGTATCTGCCAGGGGCTTTCCAAACACAAGGCTATCGAAAATAATTCTGTACTGTTCATTCTGCAAATATAACGATTTTGCTGGATTTACCCATACAAAACGTTATAGAGCCTTTATTCTTTTTCACCTCTGGCTTTACCATCGGTTTTTGATGTAAATAATCATTCAAGTCTTTAAAGTCTGCATACTTTGTTGAACGATCATACACAGTAGAATTTGCTGACCGAATCAACTCGATTGTCTTTCGCCCGGCTTCATCGTTATCCAGATAAGCATAAATTTCCCTATGTGATTTCAGAAAATCCATTGCCTTTTGAACATTGGCAACTGAATTGAGAACGCTAACATCGTGCTTTGTTTTTTCTGTTTTTCGGATTGTGAGATACGAAAGGAAATCCCAGAAGCCTTCAAAAACTAAACAAGCATCTTGATTATTTCGAATGCTCGTTATTTCTTTCGGCGAAATACAACTTTTGAAATTCGGCGGACTACTCAATTCATACCCGCCCTTGTCATTCTTGAATCCAATTGAAAAATAGTTTTTATCATTTATTCGATAGTGTATTTCTTTACAATACAGGTTTGCCAAAGGCAAAGCAATCTTCGTTCCTGAACCCAAGCAATTAATTTCGGATGTGTAATCGGGATAATGCTTTGAATGGTTGTTGTCGATTCGTCGTTTTTTATTTCATTGGAAACAGTATTCCCGTGAAAAGAAAAAGAATCAAGGTTAATGCCTGTGTATTCTTTTTCCAGTTTGCTTGCTGCATTATGGAAAGAGCAATTTTCCATTTTCATTACCAAGTCGAGGATTGTTCCACCCTCATTTGTGCCGAAGTCACATCATACATTTTTAGTGTAATCCACTTTGAAGCTCGCATTATGGTCGCTACGGAATGGACAATGATATATGCCGTAATAGCCGTAATCCTTTACAGGATGAAGATTCATTCCTGCCAGATATTGTTTGATTGATATTTAACTTATGCATATCCCTATATTTATTTTGTTATTTTTCTTCTTTCACGGGAAAACTTATCCGTGAAAGAAGTCTTGAAAATCTGTAATATTGTTAGATGTCATTTTTTATTTATTGCTTATCAGTTATTTATCGGTCTTACATGTTTCAAACAGGAATAATGTTTTGTAATACTGCCCATTTGTTAGTTTGTAAGTATTTTGTTAGATTGTTGTAAGATATATTATTCTTTATAAATCAATAAATTAGAATTAATCTCTAACATTCTGACATAATATCCTCCAACTGCTTTTGAGTGACGGAATAAACCCTCGCGACTTGGTTGGGAACAGATAAAATTTCACCATTATAACCAAATACATGCACCATGTAATAAGTCGGCGGTTTCGGCTGAAATTTCCATTTATCCTGCAAAATCTTCCGTATATGCCCCGCTTCCGCCTGCACCGAATTGCGCTTTAACATATCAAGCATATTATGAACGGAAAACAGGTATTCTCCCATTTGTTTTATCTGCATCAGGTCGGAAATGATACTGAGCATTTCGTTCTCCACCTTTCCCCGATTGTGCGTGATAATCCGGCGCAAAGCATCGGTCATCAATAAATCGTGCCTGAACCACATGCGGGATTCTTTTCGGGTACTTAATTTCCTGTTCAATAATTCTACTTTGGTAAAATAAAAACATGACTTATTCCTTTGTCAAATGATTTATTATCAGTATTTTTGAAGGAATAAATAAGCACTCTGGTCAAATTTGATAATGAATCAAAGACGAACAGAGAAAAAAAAATTCTCTCTAAAAGGGCTACCCTTCACCCTTATAAGAAAGGGGGTTAATTTG
>JAISRS010000178.1 GCA_031273485.1 Prevotellaceae bacterium | reverse complement strand
GTTTAATGTAGACGAGAATTATAAACTGCATATTATCAGTGAATTATAAAATTAATGCTCAAATATGACTGATTTTTCTTAATATGATATACAATTGATTATCTGGTATTTATGCTTGTATAAAGTACCTGAGTAGTTACAAAAGTTTACTTGTTACACCGCGCACGGCACGATTTTGCGCATGGAATGTATATGACGAACATATGAATTTCATGCGTTGTATTATAATGTATTTCTGCACAAAAGTATGTCGCGTGAAGTATAGCTGAGAAAACGTCGGGTTTTAATCTCGTTGCGAATAAATCCCGACAATTTAAAACTCCGGTTTATCCTTGTAATAATTGCGTGAGTTTGGGTGTGGCACGCCGAAAACTTTAGTAGAAACACGGTCTATTTCTACTTTCCATACACGCACGTTATTTATTGACGGAACAGAATAAGTGAAGCGCTCTTCGGTATATTGTTTCATAATAATATCCAAGGCCTTGATTTTTTCGTCGAAATCCTCTTCGAAAACTACTTGTCCCCGGCAAATAACACTGCCGCCTTTCATCCGGTAACTGCATGCCATCTCTTTATTTTGCCAAGTGAGCATGGGTTCGGCACAGAAAGTGATACACACGTTGGGATTCTTCTCCAAAGCATTGATGCTGCCTCCCTTCTGTGCCGAATGGAGATAAATTATGCTGTCGTGATAGCCGAAATTCATCGGTATGACGTATGGCATGCCGTCAGTATCTATCATACCGACATGGCATATCCGGTTCTTCAAAATAATTTCATTTATCAAGGCGCGTTCCTTAACAGTTACCGTCATCATAGTACGTTAAATTTTATTTTAAGGTAAAGATAAATAGCTTATTTGAATTACCATGAAACGAATATGCAAAAGTAGCACAAGATATGAGAAATAAACAATTTATAACGGGGCATGCCAAGATGAAGAGAGTTTTCTATCAAATTTGTTACCCGTTTGTTATCCACAAAGGAATACAGACGGGTTATTTTGCTATCTAATTTACTGATATTTAAGAAAAAAGGCGAGGTAATTTACCCCACCTTAAATGTTTTCACAACGGAATAATCCTTATTGTGATAAGCTTTCAATTTTATTGCACAAATATATATATTTTCTTTGGGAAATCCAAGAAATTGTAAAAAATAATTTACCTTTAAACTCTAATTGTTATATTGAGGAACGAAACTTGGTTTTGTTAAATTACAAAAGTTTATAAATATAGATCATGTGGTTTAAAATTATAAAATACAAATAATTATCGTATGAAAAAGGTATTAGGGCTGGATTTAGGTACGAACAGTATCGGGTGGGCATTGGTAGACAGGGAAGTAGATAAAATACTAGGCCTGGGGAGCCGGATTATTCCAATGAGTCAGGATATTCTGGGTAACTTTGACAAAGGGAATTCCGTTTCGCAAACGGCAGAAAGAACAGGATTTCGTGGAATAAGGCGACTGAGGGAAAGGCATTTGCTGCGTCGTGAACGATTACACCGTGTTCTGCATATTCTAGGTTTTTTACCTGAACATTATGAGAAACACATTGATTTTGAAAAGCGATTAGGACAATTTGTAAATGAGACCGAACCTAAGTTGGCTTATAACGATCGGGATTTTGTCTTCAATAAATCTTTTGAAGAGATGATTGTTGATTTTAAACAACAAAACCCTTCCTTGTTTTATATCAAACCAAATGGAAAAGAGACAAAGATTCCATACGATTGGACAATTTATTATTTACGTAAAAAAGCCCTGACACACAAAATAGAGAAAGAAGAACTTGCCTGGATTATCCTGAATTTCAACCAAAAGCGGGGATATTACCAATCGAGAAGCGAAGAAGTAGAGGAAAATCCGAATAAATCAGTCGAATTTCATTCATTGAAAATCGTTAAAGTTGAGGCAGACGGGAAACCAAATAGTAAAGGTGATACATGGTATTCATTACATTTAGAAAACGGTTGGGTTTATCGCAGGTCAAGCAAGAATCCTTTATTTGACTGGGAGGACAAAGTTCGGGATTTCATCGTTACTACCGACCTGAACGATGACGGTACTATAAAAGTTGATAAGGAGGGAAATGAAAGGCGTTCGTTCCGTGCGCCCGGTAAAGATGATTGGACATTATTAAAAAAGAAAACAGAAGCAGAGATTGAACATTCTCAGAAAACAGTTGGTACATATATCTATGAGAATCTGTTGTCGGATCCAAGTCAAAAAATCCGTGGCAAGCTAGTGCGTACTATCGAACGCAAGTATTATAAAGAAGAACTGATTGCCATATTGAAAAAACAGATTGAATTACAGCCCGAATTATTTACAGCAGACTTATATAGCGATTGTGTTCGTGAATTATACCGCAATAACGAAGCGCACCGGTTTATCCTGGGCAAAAAGGGTTTCGACCATTTGTTTATAAATGATATTATCTTTTACCAACGTCCTCTCAAAAGCCAGAAATCGTCTATCTCAAACTGTACTTTAGAATTTAGAAAATATAAAGACAAGGAAGGAAACAAGATTAAAGAATACCTGAAAGCCATACCGCAATCTCATCCGTTGTATCAGGAGTTCCGTCTTTGGCAATGGCTGTTTAACCTTAAAATATACGGAAAAGACGATGATGTGGATGTTACCTCGCAATTTATTGCAAGTATTACTGATAAAGAAAGTCTCTTTAATTTCTTGAATAACAGGAAAGAGATTGACCAGAAAGCTCTGCTAAAGTACTTTAAATTGACGGAAAAAACCCATCGATGGAACTTCGTGGAGGACAAAACCTATCCCTGCAACGAAACCGGGACACTGATAAGAACACGATTGGCGAAAGTAGAAAACCTTCCGGCTGATTTCTTAACCTCCGAAATAGAACAGAATCTATGGCATATTATCTATTCGGTAACGGATAAAATAGAGTTTGAAAAGGCATTGAGAACTTTTGCGAACAAATACCAGTTGAATGAATCTTCCTTCGTCGAAAATTTTAAAAAGTTTCCACCATTCAAAAGCGAATACGGGACATATTCGGAAAAGGCTATTAAAAGACTTTTGCCATTGATGCGTTTAGGTAAATACTGGAACGAAAATGCAATTACAGATGCTATAAACAGTCGAGTAAATTCTATAAAAGAAAGGCTGCAAGCGATTAATTGCGACAAAAAAGAAGTAGAAAGAATTTCAGATGATGATATCTCAAAGCAAATATTGAAAAGCTTTTTGGATGTTGTTGATTTTACGCAGGGATTGAAGTTATATCAAGCAAGTTATTTGGTTTATGGCCGGCATTCCGAAGCAAATGATGCTATCCGTTGGAAAACGCCACAGGATATTGATGATTTTTTAAAAGAATTTAAGCAGCATTCCCTGCGGAATCCTATTGTAGAGCAAGTGGTTACCGAAACATTTCGTGTAGTGCGCGATATCTGGAAGAAATACGGGGACATATCCGAAATCCACATTGAACTTGGACGTGAAATGAAAAAAACGGCGAAAGAGCGGGAACAGCTTGCTTCGCAAATTACAGAAAATGAAAATGCCAATCTCCGTATCAAGGCTCTGTTGATGGAATTGAAGGAAAATTCGGACGGGAAATTAAATGTAGATAATGTTCGGCCCTATTCGCCTGTCCAACAGGAGATATTAAAAATTTATGAAGACGGCGTCATAAATTCTAATATTGAGGTTCCTGATGATATTTTGAAAATAAGCAAAACAGCGCAACCGACAGGTTCGGAACTTCAGCGCTATAAACTCTGGTTGGAACAAAAATATCGTTCGCCTTATACCGGACAATTTATTCCGCTTGGCAAATTATTTACCCTTGAATATGAGATAGAGCATATTATCCCGCGAAGCCGCTATTTTGATGACAGCTTCAGCAATAAAGTAATTTGCGAAGCTGCTGTGAATCAATTGAAAGATAACTGGCTTGGATTAGAGTTTATAAAAAAACATCATGGCGAAAAAGTTTCATTGGGATTAGGGCAAACAGTCGAAATCTTTTCCGAGGAAGATTATCAAACTTTTGTAAAAGAAAATTATGCAAATAGTCGTTCAAAACGTACCAAACTTCTGTTAGAAGATATTCCCGAATCATTTATTAACCGTCAAATAAACGATACACGATATATCAGTAAGATTGTGAAGGGGGTATTGTCAAATATGGTTCGTGAAGAAGGCGAGCAGGAAGCCACATCAAAAAATGTTGTGATTTGCACCGGTAGTGTAACCACCGTATTAAAACGTGACTGGGGCTTGGATGCGGTCTGGAATAGCTTGATTGTCTCACGTTTTGAACGGATGAATCTGTTGACGAACAGTACTGCATTTACTACATGGAACGAGCGATACCAAAAATTCCTTCCAACCGTTCCTTTGGAGCTATCGAAAGGGTTTCAAAAGAAACGGATTGACCATCGACATCACGCGATGGATGCTTTGGCTATTGCCTGTGCTACAAGCGACCATGTGAACCTTTTGAATAACCAGTCGTCTAAATCCGACTTGAAGCGATATGATTTACAGCGTAAATTAAGGATATTCGAACAAACTTCCTATTTCGATAAAAAAGCTAATAAACAGGTAGTACGGGATATCCCCAAAGAATTTATAAAGCCATGGGACAGTTTCACTACTGATGCCCGAAATGAATTGGAGAAAATTGTAATCAGTTTCAAGCAAAATTTGCGGGTGATAAATAAAACTACCAATAAGTATCTGGCTTACGAAAACGGGAAAAAGGTATTGAAATCGCAAACGAAGGGAGACAGTTGGGCGATCCGGAAGCCACTGCACAAGGATACGGTATTTGCCAAAGTTTCGTTGCAGAAAATAAAGAAAGTAAAACTGAGCGAAGCATTGAATAATTTGGAAAATATTGTCAATAAAGAATTCAGGGATGAGATTCGGAGAATCGGTGCGGCATACGGAAAATTTGATCCGGATAAAATCAACAAATATTTTAAAGACAGGAAATATCTCTATGGAAAAACGGATATTTCCAAAGTGGATATGTATTATTTTGAAACGGAGAATGCCGCTGTACGAAAACTGTTGGATACTTCTTTTACGGAAAAAGTTATAAAAGAATCTGTAACAGATAGCGGGATACAAAAGATTCTTTTGAATTATTTAGCGACAAAGGATAATAAACCGGAACTGGCTTTCTCCCCGGAAGGTATCGAGGAAATGAACCAAAACATTACCGCTTTCAATGATGGCAAGCCTCATCAGCCAATCCGCAAGGTGCGTGTATATGAAACAATCGGTAATAAGTTTCCGGTGGGATATACAGGAAACAAGAAAGCAAAATATGTAGAGGCCGCAAAAGGAACAAACCTGTTCTTTGCGATTTATGCAGACGACAAAGGTAATCGTTCGTATGAAACTATTCCTTTAAATGTAGTGGTTGAACGACAGAAACAAGGCCTGAATACCATCCCCGAAAGAAATGAAAAAGGCTATGAATTGCTGTTTCATCTATCACCAAACGATTTGGTATATGTTCCAACGGAAGAGGAATTGATTAGTGGCGCCAAATATCGTATTGAGGATATTAGGGTGGACAGAATATATAAGATGGTGAGTTGTACGGGAAACCAATGCTTCTTTATCCCTAATAATATATCCTCTTCGATTGTGCAAACTATAGAATTGGGTGCAAACAATAAATCGGAGAAATCTTGGGATGGAATAATGATAAAACAAGTGTGTACGAAAACGCTTGTAAATCGAGAAGGGAAAATAATAAAATAAACCATAATTCATTTGTAAGATGTAGAAATATTGAAAAATTATAATTATCTTTGTTTTAGAATAATTTTTTATCTTTAAAATATGTAATATAGCTCCAATTTGTATTACGAAGATAAAAAATAATTTGAAATGCCAAAGAGGTACAGGTTGAAGTGTCCAAAACTTTAACTTCAAATAAGAAGAACCTTATTTGTTCGCTTTTTTTACTATACGGAGTAACAATAGTTGTTTTGTATTTGTAAGATGTGCTGTCATTTCTTTCTAAATAAGGAAGAAATGACAATAAGGATTATTCCTTAGGTGAAAACCTTTTTAAAGCGAGGCTATCCGCCTCGCTTTTGTAAAGAATCACAATACCGCAAAAAGAGTAACTACTCAGGTATTAAAAATGGTTCGATAATTATTGAATATTATGGAATGATTATTAAACTGTAACTTTATTTCCTTACGTAATATGTATGTTGAGTTTTTGCAATAATTTTTTCTGTTCCTGCACAATTGGCTCTACAATCCATTCTTCATTGATTTTAACTTTTCTTACCCCTGCGAGATATTCTATAAAATCTCTTGCCGAGTATTTGTCTATTAAATCGTTTTGTTTTAGCAAAGCATATATTTTATGATGGACAAGTAATGCCAGGTGGTTTATAAACATCCATCCTTCCAGCGCATCATCATTCTGCATATATGTATAGTCGTTTCCCAAAATATTTTTCACTCCGTCAAACAAGACCTCGACATATACCCGGCTCTTATAGGCGAGAAAAAGCGTCTTTGCCTCTGTCTGCATTGCTGTAATGGCACTGAATGAGCCAAACCCGGGTATTTTCTTGACGAATTCCTCCGGAGTATATCCGGCAGAGCCTTTTTCGATACGCATTATATAATCCCGCTTTTCTTTTATCATCATTTGTTCATCTACAAAAAGATAAACCGTTCGATTCTTCTCTGCCGGGTAACTGTCGTAGTAAATGACACGCCCTTCAAATAAAAAATGGTTTTTACTTTGTGTCAGATGTTCATAACGCTTGTAGTCTATGAGTTTGCTGTTCCTTTTCAGGGGAATTATATATTGAAGTTTTTCCTGTTCAAGCAAATCAAGATTGTTTTCCGAATAAAAACCTTTATCCGCAATGATTACCGTATTCTTGTATCCCGATTCTTTGATTGCCGTACTCATCATCGTTACATCTTTGATATTACCGTTAAACAGACGGTAACAAGACGGGAGATAGCTTTCGGGAGAATAGAAATACAACAGGTTGAATAACGGCTCGTAATTGTGCTGCTTGCTGAAACCGATGTTAACTTTGGACAGGTTTTCAGAATAGGATATTATTGAAGTAGCGTCTATAAGTGTCATACTCTGATTCTTGTTGCCAGAGAGTTCATTCATGTAATCTGTCATGGGGATTCTATTCACACCAATATCTTTGAGCATGCTACTGATGGCTGAGGGAGTTACCGATATATCCAGTTCTTCGCTGAGATAGCTTTTCTTGTAATAATAACCCATATTCTTTAGCGGAGAAGTATGCAACAACCGGCAATACAACGCCACAAGCATCCATTCCCATTGCCGGGAAAAATACATTTTCAACGGTTCAATAATATCTGAACAAGAACATATAAATGCGCCAAGCCCATACTCCCTGGTAGAAATATTTTTGACATCAACGCTTTTATAACTACGGGGAACTTTCTTTGTTTTGGCTTCGACAAACCCCTCTGATTCGCTGACAGTACCAAGAAAACCAATAGTCTTCTTTCTACTTTTCTTTCTCTCTTTATCATAAAACCCTTTTACCGCATAAACATAATATCTGTCTTTGAATTTGCGGATTTCAGTACCGGGTTTACGGTAATTGGTTACCCATTCCGGGTATTGTGAAGTTTTCTTTTCCATATAGCTTTTAATATTACGTAATACGTAATGCAAAGTAACGCAAAAAAAATCGCACAACCAAATATTTGTGCGACTTTTTTTTGGTTTTTATATTACGTAGAGAAAAAAAGTTACAGATTAAATTTGCATTATGGAAGAGGTAAAACCCGCACAGTGTTCGGAATGCGAACGCATGAAGGAGCAAATCGCATCGTTGAGTGCAGTTGTGAAACGGCAGGAGGAGGAGGAGTTGTCTTTGTTAAAAAGCGGTCGTAGCAGCCGGACAAGTTCCACTCCTCCTTCCCATGATATTGGCCGGAGCAACGGGAATTCCCTGCGTTCAAAAAGCGGGAAGAAGTCTGGCGGTCAATGCGGTCACCAGGGCCATACCTTGCCAATAAGCGATCATCCTGATGAAATAATAGAGCATGCAGCCGGTTATTGCAGGAACTGCGGTCAGGATTTGCATGACATTGAGGTGCATTCCCGTACTGTCCGGCAAGAGGTTGAAATCCCGCCCGTGTATCCGCGTTATATCGAACGTCAAAACCTGACCGGACTCTGTCCCTGTTGCAGGCTGGAAAACAAGGGTGATTTTCCGCCGGATGTAAAAGCTCCAATCCAGTACGGAAGCAGCGTACAAAGCATTATTGGTTACTTGTCGGTCTTCCAGCACCTGCCTTACAATCGCATCAAGACATTGCTGCGTGATATGTTTCATCTTAACCTGTCGGAAGGCAGCATTGACAACATTCTAGAATCCATGAGCCGTAAACCGGACTGGATTTACCGCGAAATACAAATACTCATGAAGAATCAGACGGTGGTCGGATCTGACGAAACCGGTTGTCGTTCGGGAGGTAAAAAACACTGGTTCCATGTCTGTCAGAACAAACTTCATACATTTATTGTATCCAACGCCAGCCGTGGTTACAAGGTAATGGAGGAATATTTTCCGGATGGCTTTCCACATTCTGTTTATGTCAGCGATTGCTTGCCTTCACAGTTAAAGGCTCCAGCCAAACGCCACCGGTTGTGCATTGCTCACCTGTTGCGCGAGCTGTTGAACTTCGAAAAGAGCCTCAAAAGTCAGTGGAGTGCGGGTATGAAAGACTTGTTTCACCGCGCCCTTGACTTGAAACGCATATTGAAGATTACCGGAATGTTCCTGCCGAAGTCATGGCCATTGAAACAGAACTGGATGAGTTGCTGGCCGTGGACTGTTCCGCTTTTCATCGCAGGGAGCGGGCATTGGTTCACCGGCTAATAAAAAACAGGGACAGCATCCTGACTTTCCTCTATCACCCGGAGGTTCCGCCGGATAACAACGGTTCGGAAAGAGCCATATGAAACATCAAAGTCAAGACCAAAGTATCGGGTCAGTTCCGCAATAAAGACGGCAAGGGGGCTGACCGCTTTGCCAGGATTCGCTCCGTTATTGACACCGCCATCAAAAACGGACAGGAGGTTTATCCCGCTTTGTCCTGCCTGGCAAAAGTGTGAATCCATCCCTTATTTTTCTACCTGAGTAGTTACAAACGGACTCCTCTAAACTGTATTTTGCTGTTATATAGATAATTTATGCAAATTAGCTGCAATATGGGTTAAAAGCTGGTATTGAAAAACTGATTTCGGAAATAGAACAAATTCGTTCTAATTTTCCATTCATCATAGAAAAAGATTTGAGAAATGAGGAATGGGTAAAAATACAGAATGAGCAAGCAGAATCGCTGATTCAAATGGAAATAAAAAAGAAAGCGAAGTATGAAGAAAGGCTGGAATTATTAAAGTCTGTATGAATATATGGCAAATAATGAATTATCAAAATATTCCGGTGGACTGATACAGTTAATTTACCAAAAAGGTGGAAATTTGTCAATTCCGGGCGATGAAATTCTATCGTTAGAATGTATTGTAGCAGGAACAACTTTTATCAAAAATCTGAAGGATATAGAATCAAAGTTGGAAAAAGACCAGCATTTGGACTTAATACGCGAGCCGGATAACAAACACGATAATTTTGCAGTCGCCATTTACAATACACAAGGTGAAAAACTGGGATATATCCCCAGAGAGAAAAACGAAATGCCGGCCCGGCTAATGGATGCAGGAAAATGGTTTTATGGCAAAATAATAAACAAAACTTGGGAGGGTAACTGGTTGAAAATAGATATAGAAATATATTTGAAAGAATAATCGTTTCAGTTATGTTTTGTGTTGCAGGATTCACGTCATTGTATGAGTATGGAAAATGCAAATGTCCATATCAGGCGGGTTGAAAAGTTTCTGCCGGAAAAGGGACATGTAGGGATAATGTGTATAACGGATAAACAATTCGGGATGATGGAATTGTTTTATAGTAGAAGCCAAGAAAACGGAAGGGCAACAACTGGAACTCTTTTAAAAAATAAAAATCCCGACTTTGATCGGGATTTTTATTTGAAATACATCATTTTCCGAAATCCTAACGGGCTGTGCTATTTGTTGAATTACAGATAGTTATATATACATATACTGTATTTCAAGGAACGAAGATACAAAAATTTAAGCTTATCACAACGCAATGATCGACGGAAAATATTACGGTGAGACTGTATTTCAAGGAACGAAGATACAAAAATTTAAGCTTATCACAACGTAATTTTTGCCTGTCGTCCAACAATTTTTACTGTATTTCAAGGAACGAAGATACAAAAATTTAAGCTTATCACAACAGCGTTTGCAGCTTTCCAAATCCAAAAAATACTGTATTTCAAGGAACGAAGATACAAAAAGTTAATAGACGGTCAGAGCGTTAAAACAGCACGGGTTAGTTGAGAAAGGCGTGATGTGGACCGGTGGAAAAAAGATAAAGGGGCGCAAAGGACATGCTGCTACGGATGGCGATGGCCTGCTTTTGCCGCTTGTTGTGCCTGTAGCCGGTGAACTAGGATAACGGTAAAAAAGCAGCCCTTGCAGTCATCGGCGCTTTGAATTATCGTTTTGAGAAAATCATTGTGCCGGAACTTAATCCGGCATCTACTTACGCCTCGATCGAATATTGCGAATACTATATATATGAAATAAATTAATATGCATTCGTGAAAAGCGACGAATGCCTGTATCATGATGTGGTACAGTCTATTACCGGCGCAGTAAGCACAAAAATATTTGACTCGAACTTAAGAGTCGCCGGCAGCATTGCAATGCTTATGTGATGGTTGTAGCAACGTGCATGAAGTGGTTGATGCTGTTGTAAAGATCCCTCCATAGCCTCTGTTTCCAAAGAAGATGTTATGCAATTGCTGGAGTTCACGTCTTCGGGCAAATGGAATGTGGATGGCGGCAATTTCATGCCTTTCCCGATGTGGGAGATGATCTCCAAATACCCGGACGATTTCCCTGTTGCGCAGTGTGGCAAAAATAAATGTGGGAATTGGCTTTGATACAGACGATATAGTACAAGGCTTGTCGGGAAGAACAACTTTCATCCTCGCCTCGGTCAGGCTGCATAACCCCTTTGACAAAGGATCGGTAGCTCCATAGACGGTAACTGTTACGGAACAACAGCATAAAAACCCAGGTATGGACGTTAAGCCCATTTGCTATTTATGGCGTTAAAAAGCCTGGACAGCTACTCGAAAGGCATTTTCAACTGTGGCGACGAATACATTGGATTTGTTTTGAATAATAAAAAATTGCAGGCGTACCTGCATGAAAAAGGTAAAGAGACAGAGCAAAAGTTCCGATATACAGCTGTCTATCTTCCGAAAATGGGGCTCAGTTTTTGAGAAACACAAGGATTAATTTATAGCCAACTGAATATCAGTAAAATACATAATAATCCGACTGGTTTTTCTGATTTAGTCGGTTAATAATGATTCCACATTTTTCACTCAAAAATTTGCTGGTTTCAGCAAAAAGCAGTAATATTGCATCCGATTTCGGGATAACTGCCGAAAATCAGGTCCTATAGCTCAGTTGGTTAGAGCATCTGACTCATAATCAGGGGGTCCCTGGTTCAAGCCCAGGTGGGACCACTTAAATAAATCACTGTGAACAAGCCGTTTACGGTGATTTTTTTCTTTCTGATTCTTCCAATTTTTAGTTTGGTTTTCCTTGGCATAAAAATAGCGTGAAACGGGCATCTTTTTATCGATTGATAATCAGATAATTAGTCAAGACAAATATATAAAATTATATTCATTTCATAAATTAGAATTTCCCAAGAACTGTTTTTATAAGATTAAATTATCAATTAATGTATCTCTACTTTAACGGATTAAAATTTCGCAAAAAAAATTGCAAAATATTTGTGAATATTATTGCAAAATAGCAATTTATAACCTCGGAATCTGAGAACGATCACTAAAAAAGAGAGAAGTATTCAGAATGTATAATAACAGCTAAAAATAAAAAGTCTTATGGGAGAACACTGAAAGATGTCAGAGGCAGGTTTGATACTTATATTACTCATTATCAGTATGTTTTTAGGGGTAAGACGAAAATATCTTATGATAAGGCAAGATTCTACGCTACAGGAATACTGCCAAATAAACTCAACAACATAGAACGAACAAGCGAAGAATCCGGTATGAATTATCACCAAGTTATAACATTTTATAACGGAATCCTCTTGGGATCATCGTCAATTAGCAGATGAAGTATCCACCCGGGTGAGTCAGCACTTGTTTAAAAATAAATTGACAGGTTTGCTTATAGATAAGAGCGGATGAAAAAAAGGAGATAAAAACGTGGGTGTAGACAGACAATACTGTGGTAATTCAGGAAAAGTATGCAATTGCCAGGTAGCTGTTTTTGAGCATTAAGCAATGGCGACTATGCTTCTACGGTTGATGCCGAACTTTATTTACCCCAAAATTGGAGTGAAAATAGTGAACGCTGTGAGGAAGCTGGTATTCTTGAAGAGCAACGGATATTTCTGAAGAAACGGGAAATTGCTTTGGATATGATAGTCCATAAAGCAGAATTAGGGTGCATTTTTTAGAACATTTGATTTTGATGCAAAATTTTTATCAGTTCTCCTCGGTTTTAGTGTTTTCCGGTAACTCTGATTACTTTCTCATTACCTCTTATAAAAGAAGAAAACAGACTACGGGTCTTCCCTGTTTCCGGGATAGCTTTACTTTTTCGGATGGATATTCTAAAGTCTCTCGATCAAGAGGGATTTTTTTATCGAAAGATTTATATTTTCTTGGAAACAACTGAAATTATGCTTATCTATAAATGTTAATCTCCCGATTTGGAAACCAAAAGCAAGAAAATTCTATTGTTTAATTTTTCAGGCAGAAAAGCGAGACAATTTGCCCCGCTTTAAATGTTTTCACAACGGAATAATCCTTGTTGTGATAATCTTGAATTTTATTGAACAAATAATATATTTTCTTTGGGGAATCCAATAAATTGTAAAAAATAATTTACCTTTAAGCGCTAATTATTATATTGAGGAACGAAACATGGTTTTGTTAAATTACAAAAGTTTATAAATATAAGACCAATATGTTTTTATATGTTGTGTATTTTTTATATTTTGATTAAATGTACTGAGGATGAATAAAATATTATTCTTTATATTTGTGATACGATCAACTGTAATCTGTCACACCGGGATAAAAACACTTTACGCGGTAATCTAACAAAATTGAATTAACAAAAAAAGAAGAGTATTGTCTTGAATTAATCTATAAAATCAATTGTTATGCAAGAGAAAATCAAATCCGAAGGTAAATGCCCGTTTTGTGGCAAAACATTTGCCAAAGCAGGGATTAATCGCCATTTAATTACACATTTAAAAGAAAAGGAAGCATCCGGAAAACCAGGGAAATCATTTTTGGTTAAAGTCGAAACAAATAAAAGATGGGGATATTCGCCTTATTTTCTCAGTTTGTGGATTGACTGTGGAGCAAGTATGAAAGATTTGGATACTTTTTTGCGTAAAATATGGCTGGAATGTTGCGGACACATGAGCGCTTTCAGGAAGCGCGAAAAGCGGAGTGGCAGAGATGAAATATTCGATATGATGGATGAATATTTAGGAAGAGGGAATATTGTCAAATATGAAAAAATGATGGAAGAAATAGACGACACAGTTCCCATGAGTCGAAAAGTGAAAGATATATTATACAAGGATTTGATATTGGAGTATGAATACGATTTCGGAAGTTCTACGGAATTATCAATAACCGTTATGGGTGAATACTCTGTGAAAGCCGACAAGAAAATAGTTTTGCTTTCCCGCAACGAGCCTTTGGATATTATGTGTAACAGTTGTAAAAAAGTTCCTGCCACACAAATATGTACAGCTTGCATATATGAAAAAGAGGCGGAATTTTGCGATAAATGCGCTAAAAAGCATGCGAAGAAATGCGAAGATTTTGAAGACTATGCTTCTTTACCGGTAGTTAATTCTCCGCGTATGGGCGTATGCGGTTATACGGGTGGAACTATTGATATGGAGCGGGACAGGGTATCTGTTTAAAATAAAATGCCATGATCAAAAAAACGCTCTATTTCGGCAATCCGGCATATTTGAGTATGCGAAACAGTCAGTTGGTGGTGAAACTGCCCGAGGTTGAGAGAAACGACGCTTTGCCCGAAAAATTCAAGAGGGATAGCGAAGTAACGTTCCCCGTTGAAGATTTGGGAGTCATTGTCCTTGATCATAAACAAATCACCCTGACACACGGGCTGATGGAGAAACTGCTGGAAAACAATACCGCTCTTGTCACTTGCAATAGTAACCGCATGCCGGTTGGACTGATGCTTCCTCTAAGCGGAAATAAAACGCAGACGGAAAAATTCAATGCACAGATCCAGGCTACCGATCCGTTGAAAAAAAATCTTTGGCAGCAAACCATCAAGGCCAAAATAAGGAATCAAACTGAAGTTCTGCGGAAATTCCGTTCATGCAATATCCGTAATATGGAGTATTGGGCAAGCGATGTAAAGAGTGGCGATCCGGATAATTACGAAGCCCGTGCCGCCGCCTATTACTGGAAAGAAGCTTTCCCGGAAACAGATAATTTTGTGAGGGGCAGGGACGAGTTGCCGCCCAATAATCTGTTAAACTATGGTTATGCCATTCTCCGTGCTGTTGTGGCGCGTTCATTGGTTTCGAGCGGATTGTTGCCTACTTTGGGCATACATCATCACAATCGCTACAATGCTTATTGTCTGGCAGACGATATTATGGAGCCTTACCGTCCGTTCGTTGACGCTATTGTGTTTTCCATAGTAGATAGCGGAGACAGTTTTGAAGAATTGTCTCAATCCCTAAAAACACAGTTATTGCAAATACCAACTGTTGATGTGGTAGTTAATGGAAAGAAAAGCCCTTTGATGGTTGCGGTCAGCCAGACTACATCCTCGTTGACGCAATGTTTTGAAGGTAAGTTGCGAAAAATAAAATATCCTGAATTTGTAATGTGACTATGCAACAGGACAGGTTAAATCAATATCGCGTCATGTGGGTTTTAGTACTGTTCGATCTTCCTACGGAAACCAAGAAAGACCGGAAAATATATTCCGTTTTCCGTAAAAATTTGCAAAAGGACGGATTTACAATGTTTCAGTTTTCAATCTATCTCCGTCATTGCATGAGTATGGAAAATGCAAATGTCCATATCAAGCGGGTTAAAAAGTTTCTGCCGGAAAAGGGACATGTAGGGATAATATGTATAACGGACAAGCAATTCGGGATGATGGAATTGTTTTATGGAAAAAGTGTAGAAGCCAAGAAAACGGAAGGTCAACAATTGGAACTCTTTTAAAAATAAAAAATCCCGACTTTGATCGGGATTTTTATTTGAAATACATCATTTTCCGAAATCCTAACGGGCTGTGTTATTTGTTGAATTACAGGTAGTTATATATACATATACTGTATTTCAAGGAACGAAGATACAAAAATTTAAGCTTATCGCAACAACCGATTTTTGATGTTACCGATATCAAGTACTGTAAATGAATAATTTGGTATTTTGCGGTGATGCTCTGTGAAATTTCTTTGTCGCCTCAAATCTCTGACAGTTCCCTTCCTGTTTGCCTGACAGCCTCTTTAATCTCGTGTTCGCGAGCGGCGGATGGCTTTTTGATTCCACACAAATACGAAGCCATAACGCTTTGAGGAATACCAAGCCGTCTTGCAATTGCAGAGACATTCAATTCCGGATGTTCCTTGAACAGGCGGCGCAGTTCGTTGTTCCCGGCAGGCTTTTCCCGCATGAAACCCTCAATGCTCAAATCTTCGTCAAGTCCATCCCAGCGGATATACACATCGTTATACTCAAATGCGGCTCGCTGGGCAGGAGTAGCGTATTTCAATCTCGGATAATTCTCAAATCTCTCACTGAAAACCTTGCCGTCCGAAGTTTCTATATAAACCGCCGTATCGTCTGTCCAAACCCTGTTAACCTTTGCTTTCATTGTTTCCTTTATTAAAAAAGTTATTCCACGCTTCGATAATAACCTCTCTGTTTTCTTCAATAATCCCTTCCGCCATTTTAATTTCGTGAGAAGCTAACCCGCTGTTTCTTAAAATTTTTACATCGGGAATTACCCGGAATACGGCCAGTTCCGTACTCTTGCCCTTGATACATGCACGTGTACCGGCTCGTGGTCGTTACTGAAAAATACAAAGCGCAAATCGAAGAAAATAAAAATTGAGGCATAATCTTTTTGTTCTAAATCATGGTGCAAAGATAGGTAATATTTCTATTACCTGCAATCTTTTTCGCGGAAAAATTGCAGGTTCGGAAATAATGCTTATATTTGCAGTGTTTTCAGGACGGTAGGTATTGGTCTCATAGTCGGCTCGAATCCGATACCGTCCGCGAGGGAAGAGTGAGGGAGGTTATGCCCCCGCTTTCTTCACCAGCCCGGCGGGGGGGTTAGCGGTCTAACAAATACGTACATTAAGGGGGATGAGGTGAATAATCTTATCCCTTTTATTTTTTCCATAACAATTTTAATATCCCGCTTTCATCCATGCAATATACATCCGGCAATTCGCTCAATCTTCCCATGCCGCGGAATCTACCTGATTCACGAATTACAGCATTAAGAACATCGTTATACTTGTCAGATTCGGCATAAAACATGACATTATCCGCTTTCCGGGCATCTTTGATATATGCCCTTATGGTACTTTCATTTGCTTTGTTGATTGACTTTATATCCCATGTCGCATTGTCAAACCTTACGTCCGGTACGCCCTTCCCTTTCCCGTTCTCCGGCAAGAACTCTACCTGCTTGCCGAGCTTTGCAAGCATCTTCCCGACCACCTTTTCCGTTTATCTTCGTCTTTTAAAGTTTATTCATGAAAAAGTTGTTTTATATTGCTGTTTTTATTATCTTCGCCTCCATGAAACAGGAACGGAAAATAATTGCTTTCAAGCACTATTACAGGGAGTTTATGCAAACGCTGAATGCTGGAGAGCAAAAAAAGATTCACTACGTGCTTGATATGCTTGCAACGCAGGAGCGAACAAGCGCAAAATTTGTGAAGTCCATCCGTGACGGCGTTTACGAGTTAAGGGCGGAGTACGAAAGCAACATTTACCGGATATTTTTCATATTTGACGGCGGCAATATCGTTGTTCTTTTTAACGGGTTTCAAAAGAAAACACAGAAAACACCCGAAAAGGAAATAAAAAAAGCAATACAGTTAAAAGATGATTATTATGGAAGCAAATAACAACATCACGGACATAAGCCTTGAAATGGATAACCTTTACGGCAAGGCGGGAACACCCGAACGGGAGGCGTTCCGCCGCGAGGCATACGCCTATTGCATGGGGCAGGTTATAAGGGATGCCCGCAAAAGCGAAAAGATAACCCAGGAAGAACTCGCCGAACGCATAGGGACGGACAAATCCTATATCTCCAAGATAGAAAAAGGCACAGTAGAACCCGGCGTTGGAACGTTCTACCGGATAATAGAAGCTCTCGACCTGCGCGTTGAGATTGTTAAACCGGTTTATTAAACAACGTGGAATAATTTATGACAGATTACAGCAAATACAAGTATTACAAGGGAGAAAAGGAAAATCCGTTCTCTAATGACACTAATCCGTTCGACTATTATAGAGAAAAATTTTGGCAAATAGAGGCTTTTGACAACGGATGTAACATTGCAAATCACACTTTAGCGCAAACTAAAGAGAGGTATTATACTATACTTGGTTATAAATTGAGTTATCGTATAATTGAAAATTGAGAGCCAAATGAGTCTTTAGAGCATCCCCGTTTTCCTTGTTTGCCGTTTTCGCGAGAGAGTGATTTATCGC
>JAISRS010000148.1 GCA_031273485.1 Prevotellaceae bacterium | reverse complement strand
TGATACTGTTTGTCGATGTGCATCAGACAGCTGTTTATATCAACAGATGTTCTTTCCGGTTTGGGAAAAAGGCTTGTTACCGTCTCCCGCATTGAGTTCCACATCAGTTTAAGCCTTGGGACGTAAGGCAGTTCCGCCAATGAATCCGCTAATTTATCCTGTATTTTCGCCATACTGTTCTTCTGTTTCCTTAATTACTTTTTCCGAAATACGTTTGCACTTCTATTAGTTTTTTGCGCTGCGCTCTTATTAGTTTTTGATGCAAAGATACGCTTTTTGCGCTCTTATGTTCATCCGTGTCGTCTTGCCTCTTTGAGAACGTCGTCCAAATTGCCTTCGCAGACGGCTTTTGTTTCGTCGCTCAGGCGTGCTATGCCCGAAGCAAAATCGACTAAGACGTTGTCGATGTAGATGATTTTTTACTGTTCATATTTATTCCTTTTTATTAAAATCTCCCCCGCTCGTAAGGCTTTTCGTTCGGGTTCCGCCCTGTTTGTTTTGTTCGATTAGAAATTTTAGAATGCTGTCATTTGTAAAAAATCTCTGAGGTGAATGGTTTTAATTCCTTTTCTCGTTCGCGGGTAGCCTATTCTGCAATCAGATAACTCACCTGAATATAACTTGCTGTCGTTTTTTATGCCTGCGAAATCTTTTTTGTGACCTTAGTGTAATTCTTTGTGTTCTTTGTGGTAAAATTTATTCAACCACAAAGGACACGAAGAATTTCACGAAGTGCACAAAGGTAGTCATTATATTTCAACCGTTTGTGAGAAGATTATTTCCCGTTCCATTCCCACGCATCAATTCTTTGATACATACGTTGGCGGAATTCTTCGCCGATTATGGAGGTTGCATATTCTTTCCAGAAATCATCATTCCGGTCAATAGCACCGATTTGTTCAAGAAACGGAATCATATCTTTGCCGTATTGGTCAAAGTCTATCCTGACGTATCTTTTTTTCATTTATGTCCTTTTAAAATCTTTCCCTACTCGTAAGGCTTTTCGGGTTCCGCCCTGTTTGTTTTGTTCGATCGGAAATTTTAGAATGCTGTCATTTGTGGAAAATCTCTGAGATGAATGGTTTTAATTCCTTTTCTCGTTCGCGGGTAGCCTATTCTGCAATCAGATAACTCACCTGAATATAACTTGCTGTCGTTTTTTATGCCTGCGAAATCTTTTTTGTGACCCTTGTGCAATCCTTTGTGTTCTTTGTGGTAAAATTTATTCAACCACAAAGGGCACGAAGAAATTCACAAGGTTCACTATAAATAACCATTGATAACTCGCTTCACTCCATCTTTAAACAGTACGGTGTTAAAATTAATCAGCAACCCTAATTTGCAATTGCTTAGCTTTAAATAGGTCAATATCTGAGCTACATGTAAATCACTTAATGCCTCTACCGATTTAATTTCAATGACTAATTTCCTTTCCAATATTAAATCCATTCGGTATCCGGCATCCAATTTTACACTTTCATAGACTAAAGGTAGCGCTTTCTGTTTTTCTACATACAATCCCATTTTTTGGAGTTCGTAATGCAGGCATTCTTCATAAGCGTTTTCCAACAGGCCGGGACCAAGAACTCTATGCACTTTTAATCCCGCTTCAAATACCGTTTTAGCCAATTCGTTTTCGTCCATAATACTATTTTATTTACTTTGTGAATTTCTTTGTGTTCTTTGTGGTAAAATTTATTCAACCACAAAGGGCACGAAGAGATTCACAAAGTTCACTATTATAAATAATCATTGATAACTTGCTTCACTCCATTTTTAAATAATAATGTAACAGGTATTCCATATTTCTAATCTTTTTTTGTGACCGTTGTGCAATTCTTCGTGTTCTTTGTGGTAAAATTTATTCAACCACAAAGGGCACGAAGAGATTCACAAAGTTCACTATTATAAATAACCATTGATAATTTGCTTTACTCCATTTTTAAATAATAATGTAACAGGTATTCCATTATTCTATCTCTTTCTTATTCTTTGCCGGTGGTAAAAAATTTTCGCCTGTAACAACCGATTTGCCTGTTTTTGTTTCCAATTCCTTGCGGGCATTTTTAGCTATTCTACCTCCTTTTTTACTCGCTTGAGCATTTTCCGTAAATCCTTTTGCCTCTTCGCTTTCGGCGATTTGGCGAGTAGAAAGTTCTGCCAATGCAGTAAATATCAATTCCGCTTCGGACATGTGGTCGCGCAGGTTTTGAGATTTGAGTTCTTTCAACTCTTTGTGTTCTTTAACGCTCAGTCCTGTCCTATTGGTGAGTGCCGCAAATTCATTTTGCTCTTTCACGCCCGATTCTTTCCAATAGTCGGTCAGTTTGTTTCGCGTTTCCTGTCCCGACATCCGCTGTTGAACCCATTTCTCGCTACGCCCGAGTTTGAGCCAGTTTTCCCGGGCACGGTCAAGGCTTCGTTCCGGGTCAACCGCTTCCTGCATCCGCTCATAACCGACTTTTGCCAACCATTGTTTGAACGGTTCTGCTTTCGGCGAGGGAATGGATTGGATGATGCGCAAAAGGCTTTGTATATTGGCACAATCGGTATTGTATTTTTTACCGTCTGATGAAAGCATTTTCAGTTGTCGACAACTCAATTCCATCCTCCAATTGTACCCGTTTCTTCATTTTGAACCAATAATCCCGGGAGTTGGCGCTCTCCGTTAAAATTTCCACAATGTCCACTATTGAAAAATACCATTCTTCGCTTTGTTCGTCCCAATAAGTACGAACTTTCTTGTCTTCAAACAATTTAATCGCTGTTTCTTGTGTCATAGTTTTGATGTTCAACCAATAAATAAATGTATCAAAGGTAAGGATTATATCTCTATTTTTTTCAACCGTTTGCCGCTAAAGCCATGCGGTTTCCCGACTAAAAACAAAATCAAAATAATATACGCCACCGCATCCATCCATTGACCAAGACGTTGTTTATGTTGATGTAGAGGATTTTTTACTGTTCATATTTCTAAAAATCATAATCCCCGTCTTTATTTACTGAGACCTGCAATGCTTCCTTTTTCGTTTCAAACTTGTCGAATCCGGTTTTCAGGTTTGTCCAAAAGGCAATCAGTTCCTGATTCTGCCGATATTTCTGTTTATACGCTTCAAAATTATCCTCTGTCATCCGGAAAGGAAAAATATATACCGGAATGTTTGTTTGTCCGTTGTTGCGGGCATAGACGGCATAGAGGTAAATTTCCCTGATTTTATCGTCGGTCATCGGCAGACAGCCAATGGTAACACAGTCTCCGTGAATGAATATATCGCCGCCCAATCTTTGCGCCCTGCTCTTCTTTCTGTCCGACGGATTGGGGTAATTGATCCCCAAAGACAAATAAAAGTTGCTGAACGGATTGAAACGGTCAATATGATAAAATCCTTCCGGTACCTGACGATCACCCTTCTGTCGTTTGGGTCCCAATTCTCCCGACGAACTGCATATATCGTAAACGGCAATCTTTTTACAGGTCGATTCCGTTTTCTTTTTGGCATAAAGTTCCAGTTGCTTTTCAGCCTTGAAGGCGACAATCAGAATATGGACGGAATCGGACGTCAATCCGTTTTGCTTCAGCCTGTCCACAATGATTTCATTCTTTTCGGCAAAAGCGGTTCGGACTCTTGCATATTTTCTTTGTTGAGCAAGGAAATTTTCCTGCGAACAAACAACAAAAGGTATTGTCATCAACAAAGGAATCAATAGAATTGTAAACTTCATCTTTTTTCTTTTTTATATTTATTATGTTTGTCTTGAACTCTGATTATTGTCTGAATTGTGATTTATCTGATTTGTTTGATGAACATGATTTTTTATCTGTGTTCATCTGTTGCATCTGCGTCATCTGTGTGCTGAAAAATAATCACCCGAATGGTAATCATAACTCGTAAGACTTTTCGGGTTACGCCCTGTTTGTTTTGTTCGATTAGAAATTTTAGAACGCTGTCATTTGTAGAAAATCTCTGAGATGAATGGTTTTAATTCCTTTGAAGTTGTTGCCGGAAGCGAATGCGTCCATTGTTACTACATATTTCGGATAGTTATTGTCGATTTTTAGCAGATTACCGTATTCCCGTTCGCGGGTAGCTTCATCAACAATCAGATAGCTGACCTGAATATAAACTTTGCTATCGTTTTTTATGCCTACAAAATCTATTTCCGTTTCGTACAGTTTACCTACATACACCTGATAATCGTTGATACGCAAATGTTGATATACTGCATTTTCCATCAATTTATTAATATCCTGTGAAAATTCGAGATGCTGTTGGCAATTTCTCAATCCAAGGTCTTCAAAAAAATACTTGTCTCCAATCTCGAATTTTTTTAAACCTCTCACATCTATACGCTGGACTTTGTTTATAATGTAAGCATTACTCAATGCTTTGAGATAACTGACAATAACATTGACCGAAATTTCAACCCGCTGACTTTTCAAAAACTTGTGAATATTGTTTGCTGAAAATATACAACCAACATTATCCGCTATATAATCGACCAAAGTTTCCAAAAAGTCCACATTGCGAATGTTCTCTCGTGCCACCACATCTTTGAGCAAAATAGTTGAATAGACATTTCGCAGATATTCAAAGGCAATTTCATCGGTCAGAGCAAGTTTTGAAAGATGCGGCATGCCTCCATATTTCAGAAATTTCTTGAGCGAATCATCATTGTTTTCCAAACGATGAAACTCTAAAAATTCACAGAAACACAAAGAGTGAATTCTAAACTCAATGCATCGTCCCGAAAGATAGGTAGACAGTTCGCTCGAAAGCATTTTTGCATTGCTTCCCGTACAAAAAATATCGCACTTTTCCTCTGACTGCAAACTTCTCAATGTATTCTCAAATCCTGCAATATCCTGAATCTCATCAATAAAAAGATAATTTTTCCGATGAACATCTAATTTATCTGCTACATAAGCCGACAAATCGGTATCTGTTTGTATTTCGCGAAAATTACCCTGTTCTTTATTGATATAGATCACGTTGGAAGAAGGATTTTCTTGCTGTATTTCGTTCATCAACTGAAACAAAATATAACTTTTCCCTACCCGTCGCTGACCGGTTAGCGCCTTAATCAATCCCTTATCTACAAAGGGAATGATACGCTTGCTGTAAATTGAACGTCGAATTATTTCCATTTTCTATTGACTATAATTAATAAACACTGCAAAGATAGTGAATTTATTTAATATAATCAACAAAAACATGTATTGTCTTGAACTGTGATTGATATGATTAACCGTAAGGGGCTGTCCAAAAAGCCTCTTGTGGCCGTCATTGCGAACCTGAAAGGTGAAGCAATCCAGTGTATTTCAAATGATTCCGGACTGCTTCGTTCCTCGCAGTGACGCTGCCGGCAGGTTTTTGGACAGCCTCTACATTGTGCTCATCCCGTCAGGTATGACGCTGTTCGACGAAACGATACGTTACGCCGATTCTTTTCGTACACTAAACCCTCGACTATATCTAAACATCATAAAAATCAATATCCCGCCATAAATAATCTGACGCATATTGGCGGCAATGGCATTCGGCATCCCGACAAATCGCAAGGCTTCGGGCAATAGAACAAGGAAAGCCGCTGCAATCACACTTCCTCTCAAATTTTGCATACCGCCGATAATAACAATGGAGAGTATAAAAATGGATTCATCTACCGTGAAACTTGTCGGGTCGATATAGCTGATGTAATGAGCGTAGAGAACGCCCGGAACAGCGGCAAGCATAGCGCCGGCAGTGAAAGCGATGACTTTGGAAAGATAGACATTCTTTCCGAGTGATTGCGCAAAAATTTCGTCTTCGCTCAATGCCCGTAAAGTAAGCCCGAAAGAAGAAGTCGTCAGTTTTTGCAGGAAAAAGAAAATCAGGGCGACAAAGAAAAGTGTCAAAAGGAGAAAAGCCCATTTACTTTCGATATCGACGCCAAAGAGTTGGATACCCGGTATTCCCGGAATACCCAATGGTCCATGCGTGAGCGACATCCAGTTATTCATCAGCGAAAAAACAATCACCTGAATGCCCAGAGTGCAGATAATAAAATAGTCGTCGATAGTACGCAAAGCTATTGCCGAAACAATCAACGCCAACAATCCGCTCAACAGCATGGCGAGCGGCAAGACAAGCAAAAACGGCAAATGATAACTAACAGCCAGAATAGCCGCCGTATAAGCGCCTACGCCGTAGAATCCGGCATGTGCCAGCGAAATCATGCCTCCAAAACCGGCGGAAAGATTCAAACTTTGCGAAAGCATCACGTAAATGCTAACCAATATCAGTAAATGTAACAGGTATTCCATTGCTATATCTCTATTTTCTTCAAACGTTTGCCGCTAAAGCCGAGCGGTTTTCCAATTAAAAACAAAATCAGGATAATATACGCCACCGCATCCATCCATTGACTGCCGATGTAGTATGCCGCCAGATG
>JAISRS010000095.1 GCA_031273485.1 Prevotellaceae bacterium | reverse complement strand
AAAGGATATCGTTTGGGAAATGTAGGCGTACATCAAAATCAGGCTTTAGTGCTGGTACATTACGGTCAGGGCAATGTGAACGAACTCTTGGAACTGTCGCGCATGATACAAAATACGGTGTCCGATAAATTCGGAGTTAAACTCGAACCGGAAGTCAATATCGTGGGGAATTAAAAATTAAAAATTAAAAATTACGAATTTGTGGAAATTGTCTGAACCATGATTACAGGATTGAAAGATTTACAGGATTTACAAGATTTGCAGGATTTACAGGACTTTGTCTTCGTAGATAAAATTCGTGTAATTCGTAAAAATCCGCAGGATTTTAATTCGTGTTAATTCGTAAAAATCGGCGACAAAAAAATTCGTGTTAATTCGTGTAATTCGTGGATTAAAAAAAATTGCGGATTAAAAAATTCGTGTAATTGACTACGTCGAACTTACGTTTCGTAAAAATCCGCAGGATTTAATTCGTGTTAATTCGTAAAAATCGGCGACAAAAAAATTCGTGTAATTCGTGTAATTCGTGGATTAAAAAAAAATGTGGATTAAAAAAAAATCGTGGATTAAAAAAATTCGCTGACTATATATTAAAAAAGATTTGATGATTGACACACATGCACATTTATATTCGGAGCAATTCAGTGCGGATTGCGACGATGTTATAAGGAAAGCCCTTGAAAGCGGGGTCGAATATTTTGTGATTCCGGCAACGGATTCGGAGACTTATGAACCGATGATGAAACTTTGCGGCGCATATCCGAAAATATGTTTTCCGGCAATTGGTTTACATCCCACGTCGGTTGGAGATAATTATGCAGATGAGTTGAAATTTGTGGAAAAGCAATTGGAAACAAATCAATTTACGGCTGTTGGAGAAATAGGGATAGATTGTTATTGGTCGTTGGATAATATTGTCCGGCAGCGCGAGGCTTTTGAAATACAGTTGAAATTAGCCGAACATTATCATCTTCCGGTGATAATTCACGCAAGGGAATCGTTCCGTGAAATTTTTAATATCCTCGACCGCGTTCATACCGACGGATTAAAAGGGGTATTTCACAGTTTTACGGGAACTAAGGAAGATTATCTGAAAATTAAAGAATACAAAACTTTTAAGACAGGCATAGGAGGCGTAGTGACATTCAAAAACAGCAATCTGTCGCAAGTTGTTGAAATGATACCTTTAACGGATATTGTTCTGGAAACCGACGCTCCCTATCTTACCCCTCATCCCTACAGAGGAAAACGTAACGAAAGCGCTTATATTCCCATCATTGCACGGAAAATTGCCGAAATCAAAAAACTAAGCATAGACGAAGTCGATAGAATCACTTCGGAAAATGCAAAAACTTTGTTTAATCTGCCGGAACCATATTCTATAAGATGATGTTGCACCACTTTGTTCGGCGTAGCGTTTAGCTACGTCGAACGAATGTCTATTTCCGGATTGCTTCCGGCTTGCGCCGTCGCAATGACGACAATCGCAGATGTCATTGGCAGGCGCAGCCGACGCAATCAGGAATTAAGCGCAGTTCGACGAAGATAATCCGGGAAAATATATTACATGAAAGCGGTTTAGTATAACATAATTCATAATTTATCGCAGAAGCGCCACATATTGCCGAAGGGAATATCGGGTTTTTCGTCAAACAGACCGAATACGCTGGCTCCGCTGCCGCTCATCGACGAATATAAGGCTCCGTGGGCATACATGCGGTCTTTGATGGCTGCAATGGTTGGATGCAGGGGGAAAATACTTTTCTCAAAATCGTTATGCAGTCTGTTTTTCCATTCAGCGACAGGTAATTTTACCGTTTCGGATATGTCAAATTCCGGTATTTGCGGAACAATATTGTCGTATGCTTCTTTTGTGCTTATGTGAATATCGGGTTTAACCAATAGAAGATATAAACCGTTGATGTTTACTTGCACAGGCTCTAATATTTCGCCTCTTCCCGAGGCTTTTGCGGGAGTATTTTCGATAAAAAAGGCACAATCGCTACCCAGTAATGCCGCATACTCTTTCAGTTGTTCGACGGGAATCTTCAAATCAAAAATTCTGTTCAGCGACAGAAGCATAAAGGAGGCGTCGGAGGAACCGCCTCCCAAACCCGCACCTGTAGGGATAATTTTATGCAGATGTATTGCTGCCGGCGGCAATTTATATCGGTCGTGCAGGAGTTCGTATGCCTTTACGCACAAATTGTCTTTCGGTGACGCATCAACATGAATACCTGTCTGTTTAAACGAAAATTTATCCGACGCAACAACATCCAGTATGTCGGTTAATTTCGGGACGGGGAAAAATATCGTTTCTATATTATGATAATTATCCTTCCGTCGGGAAATAACGTTTAAACCCAGATTTATCTTTACATTCGGAAAGGAGATCACCAGGAGGGATTTAAAAGTCTATGTATAAAATTCATATATATGGAAGGCTCCACAAACAGCGGATACAGTAATCCGAATACAGCGCCGTAGAAATGCGCATCATGACTGATATTGCCGCCGCCGCGTTTTCCCATATAGTTTGAGTAGATCAGATACACAACTCCGAAAATAATTCCGGGACAGGGAATGAAGAATATGAGAATCATGCTCCACGGGTCGAGAAGTATATTAAAGAAAATGACGGCGGACACGGCGCCCGACGCTCCAAGACTGCTGTAATACATATCGTTTTTATGTTTCGTCAAGTCGGGGATTGAGGAAAACAATATCGCTAAGAAGTACATTATGAAAAAATACATCGACGGACTGGACGTTGTAATCGCAAAGTAATTAAACACTGCATTTCCAAACGACCACAGGGCAATCATGTTAAACAGGAGATGCATCCAGTCGGCATGAATAAAAGCGTGAGTAATCAACCTGTACCATTGATCGTTTTTCCGCGTTATTCCGTACGGATACATCAGACATTTGTTAAACAACTCTCTGTTTTGAAACGCCAAAATACTGACTCCAACAGTTACAATGGCTATTAGTGTGTGCGGATTTATCATATAAAATTATTATTTAATGTAAAAGACTCTGTTTGTTGTGTTATTTTGTTTAATAAGTTTTTTTGCATAAAAATTCCTGTCGTATTAAACCGTATATTTCTCATGATTTAAATTATATTATTGGCTGTTTTCTCTTCTTCAAAATTGTTTATTGTATTCCACGATTCGTTTGTTCTTATAGAAGACAGGCACCATAATGAACCGTATCCTTCTGAGTTTGGGAAACTGCATTTGTAGTTACACGCTTCATTGATGTAAAATCTCAAATCGGTTTCTTTCAATCTTTTTTGCCAATCCGATCCTATAACTTCATTAAACCGTGATTTAAGATAGTTACTTAATTCCGTTTCGCTTATATTTTTATCTAACATCGGTTTTAAATCCAAATGAATATCTTCTCTTAAATTACAAAACGTTAAGTGTCCGTTAGGAAAAACGTGTATATATGAAGCAAATGTTTCTTTACATTTATTGTTAAACACACAGTTTTTACATTTATTAATCCGTTGGTGTTGTTCGGCATTGAACTGTTTGACATCAACCGAACCTCCGTTTTTCAGATGGAATATTATTCTGTTTCTATGGAAATTGACGTATTTAACTTCCGTATGCGATGTGTTTTCGGTAATATATTTACTTACTATATCTTGCCAGTGTATATAATATTTAGAATAATTTTCATCTATACGTTTTACCCACCATAAATCATACAATTTTAAATTTATATTTGTTTTTTGAATAAATTCCAATCCTTTGGGAATGTCATCAGTAAATCCTTTCAATAAAACTCTGTTAATAACCATTGTTAAATTATTTTGTGAACAACGGGTAATACCTTCCAGAACATTATTCAAGTTATTTTTTCCTGTAATTCTACTGTATGTTTTTTGATCGAACGAGTGTACGCTTACTCTGCATTTACTTAATCCCGACCCGATAAACTTGTCGGAAAACGGAAGTAAAGCACTGCCGTTAGTCGTTATATCTACAAATGTATTATTTGTTTTCAGTTCTGCAATTAAACTAAAAATGTCATATTTTCCGTCTCTCCATAAAGTTGGTTCAAGTCCGGCTAAACTTGCCGTTAAGTTATTATTGTTTAATGCAAGTTTATAAGAATTTGATATTTTAACAACATTTTCAATTTTTTGAATATTTTTCATTGTAACTATATTTTATTTGCGTTTAATTCATTTTCCGAATCGTTCCGTAATTTTCTTTTTATACCGTAATAAAAGATATGCTATCACTCCAATAATAAAAGATACAATGTATTTGCCGTAATTTTCATTAATGGAATGAAGCACCATTTCAATAACAAAAATAAATATTGCAATGATTAAAGCATCTAAAAATCTATCCCCAAATTCCAGTAAAAGATAATGTGTTTTATTTTGAACTTGTAAGGCATACGATTCGGATTTATCAACAATTTGTATATTTTCGTTATCTGGATTAGCTGTCAAATCAATTTTAAATTTTGTGCTTTTTTTAGGTTCTTTAAAAACGATTTTGAACTCAAATTCTTTTTTTACTTCTGATTTTATAGGAAGATTATAACATATTTTATGATTACATTCATTTGTTTTACATACCGAACACACTTTAGTATCATCATGCACAAATTCCCAATCGTTACTTAACGAACTAAAAAAATAATCATCTGGAGAAAGAGATGGAACAACAGTTATTTTATTTATCACTGTTGTTGTTTCATTATGAATAGTAAGTCGCAAAACATGTTTTTTCCCTTGAATAGCAAATGCGTCGAAAAGAAAACTATAAGTAATTTCACCGAAATCTTTTTTATCCGAAGAGCCAAGACCACTGTTCAAGATTGTTTGTTCATTATCAATTTGAACCTGCCGGTTTAATCCGTAAACTTCATTGGAAGAAAGCGATTGAAAGGTCGTCTTCATAGGTGGAATGTCGGCAACATATACTTTAATCCGGATATTTGTATTGTTTTTCAAATTAAATGTAATATGCTGTAAAGTCAATCCCGGAGGGATATAACCGTCAATCTCAATTCCCAAATTACCGGCAACAGACCTTCTGGCAGACAAATATCCGACAATATTTTCCGGCATGGATATTTTTTCGTATGTTATACCAACTAAAAAATCATTAGGTTCAATAACGATTCCTCCTTCATTATCCGGCAATAATTCTTTAAAATTATCATCTATTTTATATGTCCCCTTTATATCAGCTGCTATTTTCGAGTCAAATCTGAAAAGTTTTCCGATATTTAGATTTATACTTGTCTCATCAATTAATTTCCCGTTTTCCAAATCGGTAAACGATAAAGTATTTTCTCCTTTTTCTATAACAAGGCTGTTGTTTTCCAGCAAATCTTTTAACGTTTGCTTACCTAATATTCCCGCATCTTTCATATTAACCGACATATTTCAATTACGCTAAATTTTAGAATCTCCGGTAAGAGCTTCACATAAATTATTCGTCATCCAGTGCGTGTATTGTTAATCCCGAGCGGAGTTTCGGTTCGAACCAGGTTGTTTTCGGCGGCATTATTTCTCCGGCGTCCGCAATATTGATAAGTTGCCTCATGTTAACGGGATACAAGGCAAAGGCGACAATCATTTCGCCGGAATCCACCCTTTGACTTAATGCTTCAAGTCCTCTGATTCCTCCCACAAAATCTATACGTTTCGAGGTGCGCAGATCTTTTATGTCGAGAATTTTATCCAGCACTAAATTCGACAAAACCGTCACATCCAGACCTCCTACGGGGTCGGAATCGTTGTAGGCGCCGACTTTTGCCGTCAGCGAATACCAGCTTCCCGACAGATACATCGAAAAGTTATGTAAACAAGCCGGTTTATACGGTATCGAAGAATCTTTCTTTTCAACAACAAAATTTTCTTCCAGCTTATCCAAAAATTGTTCAACCGACAATCCGTTAAGATCTTTAACCACACGGTTGTAATCTATGATATTCAGATGACTTTCGGGAAAGATAACCGCCATAAACCGGTTATATTCTTCATCGCCGCGATGGTTGGGATTGGCGAGGCGTCTTGCTTTGGCAACCGCCGCCGCCGCCGCTGTACGGTGATGTCCGTCGGCGATATACAAAGCCGATACGTTTTCGAATATTTTGGTGATTTGCGCAATCTGTGCGGGATTATCCACAATCCAGAGTTGATGCCGGAATCCGTCGCCGGAAATAAAATCGTACTCGGCTTCCTGACTTGCAGTCACCGAAGCAACCAACCGATTCATCTCCGGAACGTCGGGGTAGGACAAAAACACGGGTTCGATGTTTGCATTCTGAATGTCCACATGTCGGATACGGTCATTCTCCTTGTCCTTTCTTGTGAGTTCGTGTTTTTTTATTTTGCCCGACTCATAATCTTCCGCACTGGTACAAGCCGTTAGCCCGTATTGGGTACGACCGTTCATGGTTTGCGCATAGATATAGTATTTTTCTTCGTTATCCCGTATCAGCCAACCGTTTTCGATCCAGCGGCGGAAACATTCCTTTCCCTTTTCATACACTTCATCGGAGTATTCGTTGGCTATGGGATTGAAGTTTATTTCGGGTTTTGTGATGTGTAACAACGATTTTTCTCCCGCTTCCGCCTTCGCTTCAGCGGAATTAAGTACGTCGTAGGGACGTGAGGCTATTTCCTCCACATATTGTTTCGGAGGACGAATTGCTTTAAATGGTTTTATTTTAATCATATCTTTTTTTATTGTTTTGCTGATGTAATCCAATCTTTTACATTATCCGGCGAGGGATTTTTCAATCCTAATTTTTGTTTTTTGTTTGCACCGCACAAATCGTTGAAAACCTTTCCGGGATTAGCTTCTCCAAGCGATTTTACGGTGATAAATCCGAGTTTTTGAATCACGGGAATCCATTCGTCGGGTATTCCTGCTGCCGAATATGCTTCTTTTTCGTCGATAACAGGTTTTTTTTCGGGACGCATTTGCGGAAAAAACAGCACATCCTGAATCGAGGTCGCTCCGGTCAGCATCATCACCAAACGGTCGATACCTATGCCCATGCCCGAGGTTGGCGGCATACCGTATTCCAAGGCTCTCACAAAATCCATATCAATGAACATTGCTTCGTCGTCGCCTTTTTCCTTCAGTTTAATCTGTTCCTTAAACCGTTCGAGCTGGTCTATCGGGTCGTTCAGTTCGGAATAGGCGTTGCATATTTCTTTTCCGCACACAAACAGCTCGAAACGCTCGGTAAGCGAGGGATTATCCCTGTGTTTCTTGGTCAAAGGCGATAGTTCTACGGGGTAATCCGTAATGAATGTGGGCTGAATCAGATGGTGTTCGCATTTTTCCCCGAATATGGCGTCAATGAGTTTTCCTTTGCCCATTGTGCCGTCCGTTTCTATACCGAGTTCCCGGCAAGCGTTTTGCAGTTGCAACTCGTCCATACCGGAAATATCCGTTCCCGCGTATTCTTTTATTGCATCCAGCATCGGCAGGCGGCGGTAGGGTCCTTTAAAATCCACAGTGTTGGTTCCTATTGTGACGCTTGTGGCGCCGTTTACTTCAAGGGCTACTTTTTCAAACAACTGTTCGGTAAAATTCATCATCCATTTGTAATCCTTATATGCCACATAAATTTCCATGCAGGTAAATTCCGGATTATGGGTGCGATCCATGCCTTCGTTTCTGAAATTTCGGGAAAATTCATACACTCCCGTAAAGCCGCCCACGATTAATCTTTTTAGATATAATTCATTTGCTATGCGCAGATATAAAGGTATATCCAGGGCGTTGTGATGAGTGATGAAAGGTCGAGCGGAAGCGCCTCCGGGGATCGACTGCAATACGGGGGTATCGACTTCGAGATAGTTTTTCCTGTTGAAAAACTCTCTCATAGCGTTGATTATTTTGGTTCGTTTCACAAAAACTTCTCTCACGCCGGGATTTACAATAAGATCGACGTATCGCATACGATAGCGCTGTTCGGCGTCGGTGAAAGCGTCAAAAACCTGTCCTTCCTTTTCTTTCACAATGGGTAACACTCTCAACGATTTACTGAGTATCTTCAACTCCTGCGTGTGTATCGACAATTCTCCGGTTTGAGTAAAAAACGCATATCCTTTAATTCCTATGATGTCGCCAATATCGAGCAGACGTTTAAAAACGGTGTTATACATCGTTTTATCTTCCCCCGGACAAATATCGTCACGTTTCACATACACCTGAATCCGTCCCTGTTCGTCCTGTAATTCAACAAAAGAGGCGTTGCCCATGATACGCCTTGCCATGATGCGTCCGGCGATACTTATGTTTTTAAAATTACCCGCTTGAGGATCGTATTCATTTGCGATTTCTGTGGTCGTACAATTAACTTCAAACTCCTCCGCCGGATATGCCGGAATATTGAGTTTCTCTAATTCGATCAGCGAATTGCGCCGTATAACCTCCTGTTCACTAAAATCTTGATACATATATTTCTTGAATAAAATAATTGCAAATTTATACGAAATTATCGAAATATCAACTAAAATCATCCACGAACCTCTTTTGAACCACGAAATCTTTGATCCACGTTTTTTTTGATCCACGAATTACACAAATTTAAATCCTGCGGATTTAGCCCTAAAAACTGCTTTTTCTGCGTTCAATGTCAATTTTATAAATTTTTAGATCTTCATTTACAATTATTAGACATTATGTGCAATAAGAGTTTATAAGGCTTTCTTTAAAAGAGATACGGAAGTTGTGCAAACCGCAGGCGATTAGCATAACCGCATCATCGAAACCATATTTATGGCATCTGA
>JAISRS010000077.1 GCA_031273485.1 Prevotellaceae bacterium | reverse complement strand
CCCTGAATGAACTCCAAACACGTTTTTCCTGCGCGTGGAAACCGTGAATGAACTCCAAACACGTTTTTCCTGCGTGTGAAAACCGTGAATGAACTCCAAACACGTTTTTCCTGCGCGTGGAAACCGTGAATGAACTCCAAACACACTTTTCCTGCGCGTGAAAACCGTGACCGGACAAACAAACTCCAGACAAAATTTTCGCAAGTGCGGAAAAAGTAAATAAAATTTCTTCGGGTGTTTGAAAAAAAAGTGTATCGGTAGTTTGGTTGTTTGGGAAAATTTCCCTACGTGCGCGCGTACTGTTTCGTTGCCGAAATACGTAACTCGCTGATCTTCTCTCTCTCTCTCTCTCTCTCTCTCTCTCTCTCTCTCTCTCTCTCTCTCTCTCTCTCTCTCTCAAAAGCTATACCAAAGCAGTTATCTTTTTCGGATAAAGCCACTTTATCTGTCAGATTTATCAGCCCGCTATGTGAGAAAAAGCATTTCATTTTTTTACATCTTTTTTTAAACCTTGTTTATGTATGTTTTTTTTGTGATATTTTTGTATAGATTTAAACAAAAACAACGGTGCAAATGTAATAATATTTTAAACAACGGTGCAAAAAAAAATGTTTACAATGTCTTTTTTTGTCGGAATTATGATTTGTATGGTTGAAGGATTTGTGGAATTATGAGAGAGTTAGAAGGCAGAATTTTTTTTTTGAAGATGTGATTTTTTTTTGAAGAGAGTATAATATACAGTGTGTATTTTTGCTGTTGTCCGAATCAGGATTGAAGGATTTACAGGCAAAATCTTATTTTGAGGTACTATGGATGGAGATGACACTATTCCCCATTCCCCCCAAAGGGCATAACCGTCAGGCTAAGGGAGTGTCATTCCTGATAATGTTCGACTATATACACCGGCTGTGCTCGGCAGTCCCGCAGGGACGACACTTTATTAACCGCAGGTGAAGCGTAGCGTAACCTGCGGACAAGTGTACTCTCTACGACAAGTCCCGCAGGGACGACACATTAAGATACAGCGCAGGAAAGTGTCGTCCCTGCGGGACTTGCCGGAGAGGCGGCTACCTTCCGTAGGTTGCGCTACGCTACACCTACGGTTAATAATGTGTCGTCCCTGCGGGACTTATAGCTTAGTACAAAGCATTATAGTTCTTAGCCTGACGGCTATGCCCCAAGGGGGGGGGTATGTCGCGCGCTCCCTCGTTAGAAAACGAGGGGGCGCGAGCTGTGACTGCGACTCAGCCCCCCCTTGGGGGGGGAGTGGGGGGGCTGTTGCGAGGGGGAATATTGCAAGCAATAAACAAGAGAGAATGACAACCTCGCTTCGTTCGGCGTAGCGTCTCGCTACGCCGAACGGGGAGAAAGCAGGCTTCCAGCTTGCAACAAGGCGGGTCTGCGCTTTTAGCGAGTACTAAGGACTCTAAAGACTTTAAAGACTTTAAAGACCTTAAAGACTTTAGAGTCCTTAAAGACCTTAAAGACTTTAGAGTCCTTAAAGTCCTTAAAGACCTTAAAGACTTTAGAGTCCTTAAAGTCCTTAAAGACCTTAAAGACCTTAAAGTCCTTAAAGTCCTTAAAGACCTTAAAGTCCTTAAAGAGGAAGCTCCCCCACGTCGGCGTAGCGTCATTGGCAGGCGCAAGCCGGAAGCAATCCGGAAAAAATCTTATTTCTATCTGATTTTCCAAACAAAACAACCTCAGTAGCGACATTATAGAGACGTGGCGTGCAGCGTCTATACATAGAGATTTAGTCCTTTCCTTCCAACTTTTTTTTTCCGCATATCACAATCTTTTTACAGTGTAACTGTTTCCGGGCAGGACGGATATCAATCCCTGAAATTCCATATTAAGGAGAAATGCGGATAATTCGGACAGGGGGATACCGGTTTGTTGGGAGATTACGTCGATATTTTCGGAATCTTTATTTTTTAGAAAATTTATTATCTCTAACTCCGGTTTTGTAAGATGAATAAATTCCAGTTCTTTTTGAATGGTTTTAGGTTTTGTTGTCCAGTTCATCTGATATTCCAAATCTTTAACGGATTCAATCAGCGCCGCCTTATTCGATTTTATCAATTGATTGCATCCCTGCGAATGTTCGTCGCCAACCCGTCCGGGGAAAGCCATAACATCTCTGCTGTACGAATTTGCAATATCTGCGGTTACAAGCGCTCCTCCCTTTTTTGACGATTCCACAATTATGGTAACATCGGCTAAACCGGCAATTATGCGGTTGCGGCTCACAAAATTACCCGGAACAATAACGGAACCGGTAGTAAATTCCGAAATCAGCGCTCCCTGCCGTTCTATTTGCTTGGCGATACTGCCGTGTGACGCCGGATATATTTTATTCAGCGCCGTACCCATAACTGCAACAGTATCTAATCCGCAAGCCAGCGCCGAGGTGTGAGCGCAAATATCGATTCCATAAGCCAATCCGCTAACGATTAAAGGACGATAACCGTTCTCCACAAGTTCGGCAATGAATTTTTTACACAACGACAGTCCGTAATTCGAGGCGTTGCGCGTACCTACAATGCTTATTATTTTGGAGTTGTTAAGATTAGTTGCGCCTTTCACAAAGAGAACTACAGGAGCGTCATCGCACTGATTCAGTTTATATGGATAGTCATCATCGGTATAAAAAAGAACTTTTATATTGTTGGATTTAATAAATTCCAATTCTTTTTCAGCCTGTTTTAAAATTTCATTACGATTAAAATTTTTGGCAATATTGGAACTTATATTTTGATTGAGTTTTGCTTGAGGCGCATCAAAAATTGCTTGAGGAGAGCCAAATATCGACATCAGTTTTTTGGCGGTAATCCCTCCTATTCCCGCAATCATGGTCAAAGCTATTTTATATAATAAATCACTGTGCATAAAACTATTTTTCGGCGCAAAAGTATAAAAAATTTCATGAAATTTATTTCATTCCATTAATTGTGCACATTCCAAAACGTCGAATAATCCCGTTACTGCCTTTTCTCAGGATTAAATCAACGAATTATACGGATTTTTTATGCACAAATTTTTCTTTATCAAGGGGGGTGGGAGGGTGAGTGGTCATTGCTACGGCTCATCCGGAAACAATCCGGAAAAATAAAACTTTTGAGTTGATTATTTACGCTTCTTTGAGGTTATCCGTCAAAAAAAGCTGCCTGTTTCCGGGCAGCTTTTCGCATTCAAATGGCTAATTATTTAATGAACCGGAATATCTTTATTTACATTTTTACTTCCTATCAGAGCATAATACAGCAGGTAGAGCAATCCTGCCACTATTACCCAATAGCTGACGCTGTAGCCGACACCGCCGGCGAAATCAACGATACCGTTTTGCAGTAACGGCAGGATACCGCCGCCGCAAACGAGCACCATGAAAATACCGGAGGCTTTTTCGGTGTATTTGCCCAAACCTTCTACGGCAAGATTAAATATTCCGCCCCACATCACGGAAGTACACAGCCCGACAAGCACCAGTAAGGCAGCGCTGACAGGCACATCCGCCAAACCGAATAAGCCGGATGCATCGTTTTTGAAAACAGGCAGATTAACCCTGCAATCCGTGGAAGCAAAAATAGCTGCCACAGTCAGTACCAGACCAACTACGGAAGCTACGCCCAACATGGATTTTGCGGAAACCTTGCTTCCGATTGCAGCGCCCAAAAGCCTGCCGATAAGCATCAGAAACCAGTATGTCGCCGCGACGGAACCCGCAATAGCTTCCGCAGTTCCGCTGTTTCCCAATTTCAAAACGTCCAAATCCGGATTTTGCAACCATTTGTTCAATACATTGGGAACGCCTACTTCAACGCCCACATATACGAATATACCGATAGCGCCGAGAATAAAATGTCGGAACGACAGAGCGCTGTATTGGGAGGAGCGGGCAGAAGCAGCCTGTTCCTCTTTGTTCTTTTCGGGAATAGACGTAAATGCAATAACGATAAATGCAAATGCGAAGATTGCCAAAGCCGCATACATCAATGGAAATACATTGCTTATCTGGGCATTCTTTATTCCTTCGGGAATCAGCACGCCTGTTAAAATAATGACTGCCGTACCGCAAAGCGAGTTGAAAGAGCCGCCAACCTGTATGAGTTGATTTCCTTTATTGCCTCCGCCTCCGAGTTTATTCAACATCGGGTTTACCACCGTATTGAGTAAACACATGGAAAAACCGGCGACAAAAGCGCCTAACAGATAAATACCAAAACTCTCCATTGTTCCCGAGAGTGTTTGAATACCTACGCCTACAAAACCGACAGCAATAGCAATAAGCGCTGTCTTTTTGTAACCTAATTTTTGAAGTAAATTACCGGCAGGATAACCCATCACAGCGTATGCGATAAAGTTGGCGAAAACGCCGAGCGTTCCCATCCAATTGTCAACCTTAAATTGAAACTTCAAAATATCGCCCATCGGCGACGCCAAATTTGTAACAAATGATATCATACCGAAAAGGAAAATCATCGCAATGATCGGTATCACCTGTCTTTTTTGAGTTGTTGTCATATTTTCTAAGAATTTTAATTATTTATAATAAATTTATTTTATTCGATTTTTCTTGCGCCGTCGCTTATCACGACGTCATAAATTTTCGGTTCGATATTGAACTTCGCCTTGTAATCGGCAACCGCGCCTGCGATGAAAGCCTCGTATTTCGACTCTTCCACAAGATTGATTGTACATCCGCCGAAGCCGCCGCCCATGATGCGTGAGCCTGTTACTCCGTATTTCTTTGCGCTGTCGTTCAAAAAATCAAGTTCGTCGCAGCTGACCTCGTAGAGTTTGCCGAGACCCGCATGAGTTTCGTACATTTTCCTGCCGACCGTCACGTAATCGCCCTTAACTAAAGCGTCGCAGGCGTCAAGCAGGCGTTGAACTTCGCCGATAACAAATTCCGCGCGTGAGTAGTCTTCTTCGCTGATTTCGTTTTTCACTTCCTTCAGCATGTCGAAAGTTGCATCGCGCAGAAATTCCACTTCGGGATGACGTTTGCGTATTGCCGCTGCCGCTGCTTCGCACGATTCGCGGCGACGGTTGTAGGGATTGTTCACCAACTCGTGTTTTACGCACGAATCTATCAAAACCACCTTGTAACCTGTTGGGTTGAAAGGCACATATTGATGTTCCAGCGAACGGCAGTCCAGACGGATTAAGTTCCCTTTTTTGCCGAAAATGGAAGCGAACTGGTCCATTATTCCGCACTTCACCCCGACGTAATTATGTTCGGTTGCCTGCCCGATTTTTGCAAGTTCAAATTTATCAATACCTAAACCGTACAAATCGTCCAGAGCGAACACAAAAGCGCTTTCCAAAGCCGCCGACGAAGAAAGTCCCGCTCCAAGAGGCACGTCGCCGTAAAATGCGGCGTCGAATCCTTTGACTGTTTTGCCTCTTTTTTCGATTTCGCGAACTACGCCGAATATATATTTCGCCCAACCTTTTTCCGGTTTATCGGATTCGGTCAGTCCGAATACGGCTTCTTCGTTGTAGTCTATCGAAAATACACGTATTTGGGTAGTTCCGTTGGCTTTTATTGCCAGGGTTATACCTTTATCTATTGCTCCGGGCAATACGAATCCGCCGTTGTAATCGGTGTGTTCTCCAATGAGATTCACCCTTCCGGGAGATGCATATACGGCATCCGCCGAACCATAATGTTGTTTAAAAACATCTTTGAGTATCGTTATATCCATGCTTCTAAAAGTTTTTTTTATAATGTTTTAAAAAGAATTTCTATGATATGACTGTATTTCTTACCCGGTTGCAGAATGCAGGTCGGGAAGTTTTTCAGATTCGGCGAGTTGGGGCTGTATTGTGCTTCAAGACAGAAAGCCTCGTTTTCGCCGTATTTTTTACCCTTTTTCCCCGGACGGGCGCTTGTCAGGAAATTGGATGTATATAGATGCACCGTCGGATATGTGCTGCTCATCGTCAGCGTTCTTCCCGATTCGGGGTCGCAGGCTTCCGCAATGATTTGCAGTTTACCGTCGTCTTCGGTTTTTATGAGAAAACTTTCGTCGTAACCCTTACCCATCACAAGCTGATCGTGGTCTTTGTCTATGTCGGCGCCGATTGGTTTAGCCGTTCTGAAATCAAACGGAGTGCCTTCCACCGGAACGATTTCGCCGCTGACAAAGCATCCGCTTTTCATCGGCAGAAAATTGTCGGCATTGATTTTCAGATATTGATTGAGGATATTGCCGTCGCCTTTGAGATTAAAGTAGGCGTGATTGGTGAGGCTTACCGGAGTGGCTTTGGTGGTTTCCGCCGTAAATTCTATGGAAACCCTGTTGTCGTCGCTCCAGCGATAGCGCACATTTACTTTCAGTTCTCCGGGGAATCCCTGATCTCCGTCGGGACTGACTGTGGAGAACGTTATTCCGTCCTGTTCTATTTTGCTGTCCCACACTCTGAACGACAGTCCTTCCATTCCTCCGTGCAGGCAAACTCCATCGGCATTGGGAATGATGTTATATTCCACGCCATCAATCGCAAAGCGTGAATTTTCAATCCGGTTTGCAAATCTGCCTACGCTTGTTCCGATATAGCAGGTATCGGTCAGGTATCCTTCCAGGTCGGAGAATCCGAGGAGTACATCATCCTTATTGCCTTCCCTGTCGGGAACAATTGCAGAAACCCATATTGCGCCGTAGTTTGTGAGGGCAATGCTGTTTTCATTTTTGTTGGTTAAGGTAAACAGTTCTACTTTTTTACCTTTCACTTCGCCAAAATCAGTTACTTTTATTTCCATAAATTTTCGGGATAAATTTGTTTTGCTACAAGTTGTTTAATTTTATTTATAACCAGAGGTTTGTCTTCTTTGTATGTTACTCCGAACCATTGAGAATCGGTATCCAGCACTTTGACGGCAGATATTTTTTCCTGTATCAGATTATTTACCACTAAAGGGATAAAAAATTCCGATTTCAGTTCCTGTCCGTGTTCATCGAGGAATTTTTTGAAATATGTTTCGGAATGTTGGAAGTAATCGGGCGTAAATCCCCAGATATTCATCGAAACTGGGGTATTGTCTTCAATAGTATGCCATTCGCCGTCGGCGTCCTTATACTTGATGCCGTCGGCAAATTTTTCTATGTGCGTGCGTTCAACCACGTTTGTAAGATAGCCGCTGTCATCGGTTTGCGAAACGCCGCGCGCCACCGCCCCGCTCTCCGACAGGGTGTTCTGTATGCGGAATCCCACCATCGAATACTGATTTGTCTTTCCTTCGACATTTTGCAGAAACGCGCTCATTACTTCAAAGGATTTTCGTCCGTAAAAGTCATCGGCATTGATAACGCAAAACGGCTCGTTGATAACGTCTTTTGCCATCAAAACGGCATGATTTGTTCCCCAGGGTTTTTCTCTTTCCGGCGCCGGTTTATATCCGTCGGGTAAACAGGTAAGTTCCTGATAAACTATTTCAACCTGAATTTTATCGGCGAAACGGGAATTTACAAATTCACGAAAAGCGTCGTTGAAGCTGCGCCGAATAACGAACACAACTTTACCGAAACCCGCCTGTATTGCGTCGTAAACCGAATATTCCATGATTGTTTCTCCCGACGGACCCACTCCGTCCATTTGTTTTAGTCCTCCATATCTGCTTCCTAATCCCGCAGCAAGTACAAATAATGTTGATTTCATGTCTTACTAAAAATGTTATACATTAAAAATATTACAAAGTCTTTTATTTCTCACGGAGCATTGCTCCAAAAACATAAAAATTTGACAGCGAAGGTAACAATTTTATTTATACGTTTAATAAATCAGGTAATTATTTTTTATTATGATTTCACAACGCGTTTGTTCTTATCCTCATTTTCTTCACATTACCGTATCGAAACAAGTATTTTGCCGTTAAAAATTTTATAATTTGATTCGAAAATATCTTGCTAAAATTTGCAAAACAGGGCATTTATAATAGCATAAAAGTAAAAAGCGCGGCTTTTTTTGTTGTATTTTGCCACCGCTCATGCGAATTTGCAATCAGCGTCCGCCACCGCGCCTGCATGAAGCACGCAATCCGCCCCGACAACACAGTCGCGGTATATCTTTACGCCCGGATAAAGCACCGTGCGGTCGCCTATGCTCACATTTTCGCCGATATACACCTGCCGGTGGATTTTGACGCGGTTGCCTGTGGAAGCATTTTCCGCAATGCAGGAAAACGCGCCGATGAAAAGATCCTCTCCCAGTTTTGCCGAAGGGGCAATGGACACGGGTTCTTCACGTCCCGTCTTTTCCTGCCGCGCGGAGGCGTATAGTTCCAGGAGGGCGGCAAATGAACGGTAAGGGTCGTCCACCCTGATCAGCGTGCTGCTCACCGGACGGGTGACGGCTTGTGTTTTGCCCACGATCACGATACTCGAAAGCGTTTCGTAAAGGGAACCTCTAAAAACTGCTTTTTCGGCGTTCGACTGCGATTTTTAAATCTTCATTTACAAAAGGTAAACTCCGGTTTAAAAATCTTGTCTGCCTTGAAAAATCAAGTTTTTAGAGGTTCCCTAAAGATATTTTTCATACTTGGGATTGGCAAGGAAACTCAATGCACCGGGGTATCCTTCCTCTATCTTGGCAAAGGCGGAAACCTTCGCGCCGGGATTTCCCTCAACCTCTCCCTTCAGGTAATCCGCTATGATCTGCGCTGTAAATTCCATTCTGCTTGTTTTTATGTCTTTCATTATTATCGGCAAAAATAATCGTTTTTAACTATATATATCCCCGGCAAATCTTTTTTGGAGCGCCACGCGTTCGGTACCGCCGGCAGGGCAAACGGAGGCATGCCGGAACGGATCGGGCGGGCTGCCGTTTGCGGCAAAAAAGTGCGCGTCGACGGTGAAAAGGTGCGCACCTTTACGGTAAAAATTCGGGGAATCCGTTCTTTCTCATTCGTTTCTTACGCTTGTAATGAGCCGATTACGCCGACTGGGTGCGTTTACTCCCTGCCCTGTTCCGCAGGCGGCGCGGGGGGAGCGAAACGGGCGGGCGGAACATTCACTCCGTGATTTTTTTCATCCTTCCGATCAGTTCATCGCCCAGTTCCGTTTTTTTGCGGATATGTTCCAGTATCTCCCTGACAAAGGCATTCTGTTCAAATTCGCCGCGCACACATTCAAAGTCAAGGTTACGCGCATCTTCCCCGCCGTCAATGCCAAAACCGGTTCTGGCATTGAGCGAAAATTCCTTTTTGGCGTCTTCATACAGTAACCGGTCGAGTTCCACAACGCTTTCCTTCCACAGTTCGACAATGGAAACCACATCGGCGGCGGTAAATTCATCAATGGTTTTTCCGAACTGCTGCTGTATCCGGTCAATAGCCCATGTCCATTCGCAGGTATAATACTGCCGGTGCATTTCCC
>JAISRS010000197.1 GCA_031273485.1 Prevotellaceae bacterium | reverse complement strand
AAACCTGCAAAAAAAACCAAAGTGGAAACAGAAGAATCTGCCGGCGTACCCAAAAAGGTTAACTGGATGGGATTTACCGACGCAGTAAAAGCGTCGGAAAAAGAACCCCGAAAAATATTTATCGACGTGTACACGGATTGGTGCGGGTGGTGTAAGGTGATGGATAACAAAACATTTACCGACACTGCTATAATACGGATACTGAATAATAAATACTATCCTGTGAAACTGAACGCGGAAACAAAAGAATCTATTACATTTAAAAATTACAAATTTGATTATAAAGCGGAATACAAAGCTAATGAATTGGCTGTAGCCCTCCTGAACGGACAATTGAGCTACCCCTCATTAGTGCTGCTGACGGAAGACAATAATGTGCTGGAACGCATTCCGGGGTATCAAAAACCCGAAATGTTAAAACCCATGTTAACATTCCTGGGCGACGATGTGTATAAAATCAAACAGTGGGATGTGTATCTTAAAGAGTATAACGACAGTATAAATGCAAAATAGTTCCAATGATTTCGGCAGAACATAAAACTTCGGCAAAAGACGCCATGCAGTTTGCCCTGGACAAGGGAGCAAATAAGGTACGGATTTCAATATCTTCGGGTTCGCGCTGCATATTCAGATACCGCGACAAAGAACTCGACAAGCTGCAACAGGCGTCCGAAAACAGCATGGAAATAGAACTGTTTGTTGATCAACGTTACGGTACATACTCCACAAACCGCATGGACAAAGAGAGTTTGTACAGGTTTATTGCTTCGGCTATAGAATCAACACGGTATCTTGACAAAGACCCGATGAGAATGTTGCCCGAACCTTCCCGATATTACAAAGGAAATCAGTTCGCTTTAAACACTTACGATAAAGAGTTTGAAAACGTAAAGGTTGATACAAAACTCGCTCTCGCTCGAAATACGGTTGATGAAGTATATGGAACCGACCCCAGGATTATTTCAATAATGGGGGAATACTTTGATGCAGACAGTTTTCTGTATATGATTTCAAGTAACGGATTTGAAGGCGAAACTGCACATTCGGTCTATTCTTTGTTTGCGAGCGTAGCCATAAAGGACAGTGGCGACGCCCGTCCGAGCGCGTCGTGGTGTGAAGCGGCATTGCATTTCAACAACTTAAAAAAAGACGGAACAGGGACAACCGCCTGCAAAAAAGCATTGCAAAAATTGGGTCAAACAAAAATCCGCTCCGGTAAATACCTCATGCTGTTGGACAACACTCAGTCGGAGCAATTGCTGACGCCATTGCTGTATGCCATGAACGGATATGCGTTGCAACAAAAAAAATCGTTCCTGATAAATAAATCGGGAGAAAAAATAATATCGGAAAAAGTTACAGTAATTGATAATCCTCACATTGAAGGAGCTTTCGGAGCAAGAATGTTCGACGGCGAAGGCGTGGCTACCGTAAAAAGAAATTTGATAGAAAAAGGAGTTCTTAACACTTATTTCATTGATACGTATATATCTGCAAAATTAAATATCCCTCCCACAGTATCCTCCCCGTCTATAGTGGAGTTTGAACTTGGAACAAGGTCGCACGAACAAATTTTGAGTTCGATTGATAAAGGCATCTGGGTAACAGGCTTTAACGGTGGCAACAGCAACAGTTCCACCGGAGATTTTTCGTTTGGAATAGAAGGATTTCTTATTGAAAACGGAACGCTGCAGAAGCCTGTGAACGAAATGAATATCACCGGAAACTTACTGACTCTCTGGAATAATGTAGTTGAAATAGGAAACGATCCGAAATTGAACAGCTCAAAAAGAACGCCTTCAATACTGTTCGATGATGTGGATTTTAGCGGATTATGATGATAATAAATGTAATAAATTATAAATATATGGATACAAAAAAAATAATATTTGCAACAGCATTGGCGCTTGTTTCAGCCTTAAACGCTTTCGGAGCGCCCACCCCTCAATACAGGGACGACCCGCCTGATGCGGACGCCAAAACAGCCGGTGGATACAAAATCGAACTCGAAATAAAAGGAGAGAAAGAGAAAGACGCTCTGCTTGTTCTGCATTACGGAACAAGCAAGTATTCAATAGACACAGCCCGCATTAATAAATCCGGAAAAGCTGTATTTACAGGGAATAAACCGCTTAATCCCGGAATGTATTTAATTGCATTGGACGGCGGTCAGGTATTGGATTTTTTAATCTCCGATACAATAAATCAAAACTTCTCTATTTTCACAACAAAAAACAAATATGCGGAAACACTGTCGTTTAAAAATTCTCCTGAAAATGAAGCTTTCGCCGATTACACCCGCTTTATGCTCGAAAAACAGAAAAAAGAAAGCGCTAAAACAACGGCAACTCCCGAAGAACTTGACGCTCAAATGGAGGCTTTAGACGAGCAGACAAATGCAAAGGTGCAGGAAATCAAAACGAAATATCCGGGAAGTTTATTGTATTCGGTGGCAAGCGCAATGAATTACGTCCATCCTAAAAAATCGGAAATTCCCGACAGCGCCGCACAACGCTATTTATTTGAATTTATCAGGAAACATTATTGGGACAACATTACATTGACCGACAGCAGAATGCAATATACCCCAATATTGATTCCGGCTATAGATAATTACTTTAAATCCATGCTGCCGCAAATTCCGGATTCCATAATAGTCGGAGTTGATGAATTTTTGTCCAAAGCAGCGAGCGATACCGTTGCTATGAGATTCCTCACGGGTCACCTGTTTAACAATTATTACAAATCCAAAATAATGGGCATGGAAAGCGTTGTGGTTCATCTCATAGATAACTATTACCTTAACGGGAAAGTGAAAATTCCGGATGAAAAATTCATTAAGGACATCACCGAATATGCCGACAAAAACAGAGAAACCTTGCTGGGCAAAAAAGCAAGGAATCTGAAAATGGAGACAATAAACGGCACATACGAGTCGCTCTACGACATAGACGCTCCGTATATATTAGTGTATTTCTATGAGTCCTCATGCGGTCATTGTCAGCAGGAAACGCCCAAAGTATATAAGGTTTTCCAAAACTACAAGGATAAGGGTTTGGTTGGATTTTGCGTGTATTCGCAAACTAACAAGGAAGAATGGATTTCGTACATATCCAAAAATCAACTGACCGACTGGATAAACGTCTGGGACCCTGCAAATGCAAACGATTTCAGGGTAGCCTACAGCGTATATTCCGTCCCTCAAGTGTATTTGCTGGATAAAGACAAGAAAATCATCGGACGCCGCCTCGACAGCATCTCTTTGGCGCAGATGCTGGGGCATTTGATGAAGTAGATATGGCGATTGCTTCGCTAAAGTTATCATTATATGAATAAGTTAGTATCAACATCGTTATTTATCCTGATGTTATGCGCTTGCGGAACATCTAAAACCTTGAAGCTCTACAGCGAAACACCCCACGATTCGGGCGGAAAAGGAGCTGTGAGATACAAAATAGCGCTTGAAATTAAAGGAGAAAAAAATAAAGAGGCGCTTCTTGTAATGCACTACGGAACAAAGAAATATTCGATAGATACGGCTAAAATAGACCAGTGGGGAAAAGCTGTGTTTACAGGCAATAAACCGCTTACTCCGGGAATGTATCTAATTGCATCGGACGGAAATACGATGTTCGATTTCTTAATCTCCGACACAATAAACCAAACATTTTCCGTTTCAACAACAAAAAATAAATATGCGGAAACATTATCGTTCAAAAATTCTCCCGAAAATGAGGCTTTCGCCGATTATACCCGCTTTATGCTCGAACGACAAAAAAAAGAGAAGGAATTGAACGATAAAATAAAAAAAGAAGGGAAAGAAAAGAACTATAACTCTGATACGGAGGCTCAAATAGAGGCGCTGGCGGAGCAGACGAGTTTGAAAATACGGGAAATAGAAGTAAAATATCCGGGCAGTTTATTGTCGGCGATGGCAAACGCAATGAATCCTGTTCAGCCCAAAATGTCGGAAATGTCGAAAATTCCCGACAATGACAAACAACGTTATTTATACGAATTTCTTAAAACGCATTATTGGGACAATATCTCATTGACGGACTTTAGGATGCAATACACCCCCATACTGATTCCCGCTGTGGATAATTATTTTAATTCTGTGTTGCCGCAAATTCCCGATTCCATAATGCGAGGAGTTGATGTGGTTCTGAATAAAGCTGCAAACGACACTCTTATGACGAGAATGCTTGCAGGTCATATATTCGAGAATTATATCGAATCTAAAATAATGGGCATGGAAAGCGTGGTGGTCTATATCATAGATAACTACTATCTTAACGGGAAAGTGAAAATTAATGACGCAAAGTTTATCGGCGACATCACCGATTATGCCTACAAAAACAGGGAAACATTAGTAGGCAAAAAAGCTAAAAATCTGAAAATGGAAACAATAAACGGCACATACGAATCTCTTTACGATATAGATTCGCCCTACACACTTGTATATATCTACGAACCGACATGTGGTTACTGTCAGCAGGAAACGCCTAAAGTGTATAAGGTTTTTCAAAACTACAAGAATAAAGGTCTGGTTGGATTTTGCGTGTATTCACAAAGCAACAGGGAAGAATGGATTTCGTACGTATCTAAAAATAAATTAACCGATTGGATAAATGTATGGGACCCTGCAAATAAAAACAATTTTAGAATAGCCTACAGCGTATATTCCGTTCCACAGGTATATCTGTTGGATAAAGACAAAAAAATCATCGGACGCCGCCTGGACAGCAATTCTTTGTCGCAGATGCTGGCTCATTTGATAAAAGATAAATGAATGATATCTATGAACGATCTTATTTTGGAATTAAAAAAAGTAAATGAATTTATAAATTTAAGTAAATGAAAAGTAAAATATTAGTAACCGGAGGCGCCGGATACATTGGTTCACACACAGTTGTGGAGTTACAAAACAATGGTTACGAAGTGATTATTGTCGATAATCTGTCAAATTCATCAATAAATGTACTTGATGGAATCACTTCGATAACAGGCATAAAACCGGCTTTTGAAAAAGTTGATTGCTGCGATAAAAAAGCATTGGAAAACGTTTTTGAGAAATATCACGGAATAAAAGCCATCATTCATTTTGCAGCGAGTAAGGCTGTTGGCGAATCGGTAGAAAAACCGCTGCTGTATTATAAAAATAACTTGATTTCGCTGCTCAATATACTCGAACTGATGGGCGAACAGGATGCTCCGAATTTAGTTTTTTCTTCATCCTGCACAGTTTACGGTCAGCCGGATACACTGCCCGTTACGGAAGATGCGGAAGTAAAACCCGCAGCTTCGCCCTACGGAAATACAAAGCAAATTGCGGAAGAAATTATAAGAGATACTATCCATGCCAATAACTCTCTAAAATGTATTGCATTAAGATACTTTAATCCTGTTGGCGCGCATCCCTCCGCCGCAATAGGCGAATTGCCCAACGGAATCCCTAATAACCTCATTCCGTTTGTGACACAAACAGCCATAGGCATACGCGAACGTCTTAGAGTATTTGGAAATGACTACAATACTCCCGACGGTTCGGCTATACGCGATTATATTTATGTTGTGGATTTGGCTAAAGCACACGTCATTTCAGTGGAACGTCTGTTAAACAACAAAAATAAAAAAGGATTGGAAATTTTTAATCTCGGCACAGGCACAGGCTTATCGGTGCTGGAAATTTTAAAAGAATTTGAAACGGCAACAGGCGTCGAAGTGAAAAAAGAAATAGTTGGTCGTCGCGAAGGCGACATCGAAAAAGTGTGGGCAGACCCCGCTCTGGCAAACAAAGAATTGGGCTGGAAAGCCGAAACATCAACCAGAGAAATGCTCAAAACCGCATGGGCTTGGGAAAAATCTCTGGCAACTAAAAAATAAAAACTCATATTCTAAATGAGTGCATTTGACGCAGTTGAACAAAAGTTTGACTGCGTCGATTTTTACAGCCCACTTCAACTCAGCCCAAAGGGAGGGGGTAGCCACTGTTAGGGGGAGCGTTCCCACTTTAAGGACTTTAAGGACTTTAAGGTCTTTAAAGACCTTAAAGTCCTTAAAGTCCTTAGTACCCGCTAAAAACGCAGACCCGCCTTGTTGCAAGCGGGTTTGCAAGCTGGAAGCCTGCTTTTAGCTTCGGCGTAGCGGGACGCTACGCCGAACGGAGAAATACACAGCCACGCAAACTAACGACAGTCTTGAAGGCGATAAAATTGAAATTACAGCCTCCGACCTGCCGGAAAATGTCACTCGTCAAAAACAAATTTTGGGATGATCGAGTGAGATAATTAAATCGAAAATCCGGCGTGAATCAGTAATGAGATAATAGAAATTTTCATAATAGGGAGATAATAGGGAGATAATAGGGAGATAATAGGATCTCTACAGGTAAAAAATCACCTGAAAATGCCGAATTTTTTTTAATTATGAACTAAAGGACTTGTAAAGACTCTACTAATTCATCGTTCATAATTTATCGTTCATAATTCATTTTTTTATATATCTTTGCGGCGAAAAATAATAAACAAATTACGATGTGTTAACACATAAAACTCATAGATATATGAAGAAAATTAT
>JAISRS010000523.1 GCA_031273485.1 Prevotellaceae bacterium | reverse complement strand
CTTTGCGGATTCTTTGCGAACTTTGCGTTTAAAAAACAATAATCTCAAAAACGACAATTTGAAATGCACCCGATATGAAAAAAATAAAAAGATGATGAAATAAAAAAATTTGCGACCATAAAATACCAAATGAATTGATTTGGAAAACATTTTTAAGATTAGTTAAACACCTGATGATGGTAATAAATACGGATATAAGATTTCAAGACGACATCCCGCTTACGGGAAAATTTTTTGAAAAAATTGAGACGATTTCCCGTCAACGGGCAAGTATTAAAAAAATCTCAGAATCTCTTCCCAACGTTGGGAAATGGCAAAACGGTATTGAAAGTCGATTTCCCAACGTTGGGAAATGGCAAAACAGTTTAAAAGTTGATTTCCCAACGTTGGGAAATGGCAAAACAGTTTAAAAATCCATTTCCCAACGTTGGGAAATGGCAAAACAGTTTAAAAGTCGATTTCCCAACGTTGGGAACCGGCAAAACAGTATTGAAAGTCGATTTCCAGTCAACTGGAAATGGCAAAACGATTTCAAAATCGATTTCCAGTCAACTGGAAATGGCAAAACAGTTTCAAAGGGTGTCACAAAGTTCGCAAGGGAAATACTTTGCGAACTTTGCTGATTCTTTGCGTTTAAAAAACAGGAATCTCAAAAACGACAATTTGAAATGCACCCGATATGAAGGCTAAATCGTTTTTTGAGTTCTCCAAATCATTTCGGCATATCCCCCAATTATTTATTGACATTCTTAAATCAAAGAGAAACATCAATATTTTCCAGCATCTCAAATATTGACGTCAGCAAATAGTTTGGGGACGTACCGAAAACTATTCGAAAAAGCAAATTATGAACCATGATTTAGTAGTATTTTCACAGTCCTTTAACACATAATTCATAATACATAATTCTATTGTGAATGAAAAATTAAACTAAAACACAAATTATAAATTCTCATTATAATGTTTAATATATGGATATTATACTGGGATAAGAAAACTATTTTTGTAATTATGCGGTACAAATATTTGCACAATTATAAATTTTCACTACTTTTGCAGCCGCATTTTTAGGGTACCATAGCTCAGTTGGTAGAGCAAAGGACTGAAAATCCTTGTGTCCCCGGTTCGATTCCTGGTGGTACCACACAAAATTAAAAATTAAGTTAAATATATTGTAAAGCGTTAGTATTTATTAAATAAATTATTAACGCTTTTTTTATTTAAGGGAACCTATAAAAAACGGCTTATTCACGAAAATTCATCAATCAGCGGTCACATATTTTTACCTGTTTTCCGAAAATTAAGTACATTTGCACGAATTAGAAAATATCTAATCCTTTTGATAAGATATGTATATGATTGAAACAAAAAACATTATTGAACAATATGCAAATCGTTTGACGTCGGATAATGTGAAAATATCCGTAAAAGAATGCAGTATCTTCGGATTATTTACACAGCAGAACCTTAGGGTCAGGCGCATGATTAACCGTATAACTGTTCCGGACAGGGGGATTGCGGTTTTTGTGACTAAATCAGATAATAAATCAATAATTATACAGTTATGAGTATTTTCAAGAAAAAAAGATACAGATACAACAACGTCCTTAAAATACTTGTGATACGCATCTCGGCTATGGGGGACGTTGCTATGACGGTGCCTGTAATATGCTCGTTTATCAATAAATATCCACACGTGAAACTGTCGATGCTGTCGCAAAAAAGCTATGCTCCGCTGTTCAGTTCGATTGGGATAAATTTTATGGGAATAGAACTGAAACATTACGAGGGATTAAAAGGACTTTACAGCCTGTTTAAAATATTGCAAAAAGAACATTTCGATTTGGTTCTTGATTTGCATGATGTGCTTAGAAGCAACGTTTTAAGGTTTTTTTTCCGTTTCATCGGGACGCAGGTTTTTGTTATAGACAAGGGACGAAAAGCCAAAAAAGCAATGACCCGTAAAAAAAACAAACGTCTTATTCCCCTGCAAACCACCGTTGAACGCTACGTCGACGTGTTTAAAAAAGCGGGGTTTGACCTCGTTCCCAATTTCCGCAACCTCTATAAACCGGAAACCGATATCTCCGACAAAATAATAACCGTACTGCCCGATGAAAAAGATGCAATATCCATTGGCATAGCGCCCTTTGCAGCTCATCAGGGTAAAATATATCCGCTCGACAAAATGGCGGAAATATTGGACTATCTATCTGCAAAAGGATTCTATCTGTTTCTTTTTGGGGGAAAATACGAAAAGGCGCAATTGCAGGAATGGGAGAGTAAATTTCCTCATTGCGTGTCGATTGCCGGTAAATTAACGCTCAAAGAAGAACTTCAGCTAATCAATAAACTGGATTTAATGATATCTATGGATTCCGCCAATGCCCATTTTGCCTCTCTCGTAGGCACTCCCGTTGTTTCCATCTGGGGCGCAACCCATCCTTATGCCGGATTTACGGGCTGGGGACAATCGTCCGAAAATATTGTGCAGGTCGATATGTTTTGCAGACCATGCTCGGTGTATGGCAACAAAAAATGTTACAGAAACGATAATCCCTACGCCTGCATGAAAGAAATAAGTCCGAATATGATTATCGAAAAAGTGATGTCTGCAGTCGGTTTACTGGCATTGAACAAGTATGAACAATAGCAGGATAACCAGTTTATGTCCGCAGAACCGACAGATATAATCACAATAATGGGAGCGACCGCAAGCGGTAAAACAAATCTGGCGGTTAATTTGGCTTATCAAACAGATGCTGAAATCATTTCGGCGGATTCTCGACAGGTGTACAGGGGTATGGATATCGGCACAGGCAAAGACCTCGCCGAATATGACATCAACGGTACGCATATCCCACATCATCTTATTGATATTGTTGATGCCGGATACAGATATAATGTATTTGAATATCAGGCTGATTTTCTGAAAGCATACAAATCCGCAAAAGAGCGTGGAAAAAATATTGTGCTTTGCGGCGGCAGCGGAATGTATATAGAAGCGGTGATTAACGGTTATAACCTGTTGCCCGTACCTGTAAATGACAAACTTAGAACTGAACTTGAACAAAAGGAACATGCCGAATTAGTGGAAATACTCTCAAAACTCAAACGCTTGCATAACAAAACCGATATCGACAATAAAAAACGAACAATACGGGCAATTGAAATAGAGTATTTTATGCAGGAAAATAATATCGAAACAAGGGAATATCCCGCTATAAAAAATGTTTATTTTGAATTGCATTTTGACAGAGAAACCCGCCGAAAACGAATAACTCACCGACTGAACGAAAGATTAAAAAACGGAATGGTCGAAGAGGTCGAAAATCTTATGAAACAGGGATTGACTCTGGATGATATGCTGTTTTACGGACTGGAATATAAATATATAGGCTTGTATCTATGCAACAATCTAACATACGACGAAATGACCGAAAAACTGAATATCGCCATACATCAATTTGCCAAACGACAAATGACCTGGTTCAGAGGAATGGAACGAAAAGGCGCCATTATCCACATCCTCGACGGAAACAAAACAACGAAAGAACTACTTGATTTCATTCAACAAAACCACAAATTTTAATCACCGAATTATTTTGATAAACGATACAGTAAAGATACGGAGAACATTAATTGTGTTGAGTTTAGATATGTGTTTTGTTGTTCGGGGATTATGGGATCTCTCAAAAAAGAAAAATTATAGTGATATCTACATTCGGCTTGAATTTCAAACTTTTGAATTGCTACAGCCAAACCGCCTCCACCTGCAATACCGTATTCAAATTTTCTATCGTATTTATCAAACTTGTATGACTGGGACTGTTCGCCTTTGACCTGCGTACTGCGATTTAATATATAACCAACAGTAGCGCCGCCTGTTAGATATGGTCTAAATATGCCTAATCTTATAAAACCCTGAGCCATCATCGGCAATTCAATAGAGGTGATTCTGTTGGCAATTTCGGGAGTATTGCGCATTGTATCAAGATCTTTTATATACCCTTTGTTGATGTAATTCATTTCGATTTGCAATGCCGCATATTTTTTATGTTCATAGCGATAAAGTATTCCGGGGCTGAATGTCTGCAAACTTGTTCTGTCAAAGACAGGAAGAGCCTGTATGGTTGTATATCCCTGAGCGCCTTTTATTCCCACGTAATGTTGAGCGCAAACAGTTGCAGGCATAAATAAACAAAAACAGTAAAAAAAGCTCCACTGTTTGCTTTTCAAAAAGATTGATAAAACTCCTAAAACCGATATTTGTTTCATTTACAGATAATTTTCTTTTATATTTATTTTCGATGTAAACATGAAACATCCATCAACTTAGCCGAAAGAAAAACGAATGTTTCATGCGAATATAATTTTACGTTTTAGCTGTTGCATAATCCACAGCAATGGGGATTTTCCCGTTATAGACTTTGTTTACTTGTTGCTTCAACGGATTTGTCTATTTTTTTCACTAAACCTTGCAGAACCGTGCCCGGTCCCAATTCCACAAACGATTTTGCGCCGTCGGCAATCATGTTTTGAACCGATTGAGTCCAACGCACAGGCGCCGTTAATTGTTTTACAAGATTTTGTTTAATAATTTCGGGATTAGTAACCGGTTTGGCGTCCACATTTTGATAAACAGGGCAAACAGGAACGTTAAATGTTGTGGATTGAATTGCATTTTCCAGTTCCACTCTTGCAGGTTCCATTAGCGGAGAATGAAATGCTCCGCCAACAGGCAGAACAATAGCTCTTTTGGCTCCGGCTGCTTTTATTTTTTCGCAGGCTTTTTCCACCGCCGATATGCTTCCGGAGATAACCACCTGTCCCGGGCAATTATAATTAGCCGGCACTACAGTTCCTTCAATTTCAGCGCATATTGATTCCACCAGCGAATCGTCCAAACCCAAAACGGCAGCCATTGTCGAAGGTTGTGCTTCGCAGGCTTTTTGCATGGCTTTTGCTCTTGCGGACACTAATTTCAGTCCGTTTTCAAAATCTATAGCGCCTATAGCCACTAATGCCGAAAACTCTCCAAGAGAATGACCGGCAGCCATATCAGGTGTAAAATCCGGATATATTTTTGCCAATATCACCGAATGAAGAAAAACCGCAGGTTGCGTAACCTTTGTTTGTTTAAGGTCTTCGGCTGTACCGTTAAACATTATATCGGTGATTCTAAATCCAAGAATTTCATTGGCTTGTTCAAACAATTTTTTTGCTGCATCTGTTTCGTACAAATCTTTTCCCATTCCGGGAAATTGCGCTCCCTGTCCGGGAAATACAAATACTCTCATAGTTAAATAATTTAATAATTAATAAAATATTTTACCTCCAAAAAAACATCTTTAGTTTGATACTGTTAAACTTATCAAATTATTGATGTTTATTTCGGCGCACAAAACTAATAAAATATTTGCAAAAAAAAACAGACTAAATCTTTTTTTGAGATGCTATTACTTCCGGCTGCGCCACAGTAATGACGGCTACGCCGAACGAAAAGGTCGCCAAGCAGCCCGAAGGGCTGTCGCTACGCCGAATGAAGGGAGCACCTCAAAATAAGATTTAGCCTAAATTTGTTTGTTTTAATTTGTAAAATACAGCAGGAAACAAAACTTTGTCCCTGCTGTAATAAACATCAATTTTTAGATCATGTTTTAAATCCTGAAAAATAATTTCATTCCTCTATTATTACCGATTTCACAGATATTTCAATTTGCCTGCCTGCGACATCACTGTAATAGATTGTAAAATTGTGAACTTTGGACTTATTCGGAAATTTTTTGTTTTAAACTTTTCAAAAGTTCACTTTTTCGGTTATTTGTTTTGATTTAAAACAAATAACCGATAGACAGATTAAATGTCCCTGATTTCATCTTTGCACCCTCGGATCCCGTAAGATTTGCCAAACCATATTGATAGCCCACACCCGCAACGTATTTGTTCGAAAGTTCAATACCGAAACCTGCTCCAACTCCAAAATCGAAATGTTTCATGTCTGTACCTGCATCATCGTCAAAAACATTTATGCTTACCGCTCCTGCCGATAATCTCGCCGCTGCGATATACCCTAAATACGGTCCGCCGGTGACATAGAATTTCAACTTGTCTGTGCCTAACTTATATTTTAAATTTACAGGCAACTGAATGTTGTGAAGATTAAAAACGACATCTTCGCTTTCGCCTCCGCCAAATTTCCCGCCGTTGTTTACATACAACAGTTCCGGTTGCAGGGCAAACGATTCGCTGAAAGAATATTCTAATAATCCTCCGACTTGAAAACCGATCTTTGGGTCGCTGTTCTCCGATTCTCCTTCGACTTTATTGGAGAGTTGCGACAACGTTCCGCCGAGTTTTACTCCGAAACGTACCTGCGCACTAAGTCCAAACGTTAGTGCGATTCCTAAAATAATCAATAAACTTTTTTTCATACAAATAATATTGTTTTAATTCAGCCAACATTTGTTTTTTTAATATTTATTCTTTGGAGTCCACTGTTGGCTTTATGGACGCCTCCGACACCTACTCGTAACGCTTTTCGGACAACGCTTAGTACGCATTTATTTCGGATGGCTGCACACATAACTTGTTTACCATCGGTCTGTCACTGCGGGTGGTTAGCCCTGTTTTTAACCTGCTTTTGTTTTTGCCCCCAAAGGGAGGCTTTTTGTTAATTCCTGCGTAGAACATGGTTTTAAGATTTGTCGCTCCCGATTTTTTAATTCTACTTTACCTCTTCAAACGAATGTCCTTTAAAGCATTTTTCAGTTCCGTACCCGGAATAAAAATTACTCTTACGCCTTTAATTTTTGCGACGGTAAATGCTTCGTCTTCATGCCTTCACTGGCAAGGCTTAAATTGCATACTTCTTTTCAGGTTCGCCCGAATTACGGAGATTAGCCTTTTTTACAATTTTATATTTCATAAATGTTTTATTTTATATGAGTTAATATTATGAATGATTTTTTTCTGCTGTGAGAATTTTTCCTGCTGTGAGAAATAAATTTTGATGTGCATCAAAATTTTCATATAACTCGACAAATATTTTAGAGTTTTGTAAGTATGAAAATTGGGATAATAAATAAAGAAATATATCTCCGACCAAGCCGAAGCTATATATAATATGTGTGAAGTTTTGTTGAAATTTTACGCGCGCGTACGAAGTACTATTTACGTAACTCGCTGATCTTCTCTCTCTCTCTCTCTCTCTCTCTTTCTCTCTCTCTCTCTCTCTCTCTCTCTCTCTCTCTCTCTCTCTCTCTCTCTCTCTCTTACAAAAGCTATACCAAAGCAGTTAGCTTCTTTGCTGCCGACTCCTTTATTTATGTGGCGATTATATGAGGAAAAACAATTCATTTTTATAATTTCTTTTTATTAAAAATCAGTATTAAAAACGCCGCAAAAGTAGTAATAATTTTTTAATACTAAACAAATAAATTGGAAAAAATTATTTCTATCTTCTTTTTTGTCTGAATTATGAACGATGAACGGTGAACGATAGCACGCAGATTCATAATTCATAAGCGGATTTATTTACGTAAAACGAATTTTTAATGAACATATAGCAACCTTAGATGTTTATTCACAAATAATATTGATACGATATACTATATTTATAAATAATATACGTTTTATATCAGGCGGTTAGTTATCACGAATTAATGATGTTCCGATATAAAATGCGGATATTCTAATATTAACGATAGAGATTCTAACATTAATATTTAGTTTTCTAAAATTAAGAATATATGTTTGAATATGCACTGTTTATATTTATATCGAAAATAAATATTAGTACAATAAATAAAGTAGTTTTTATATAAATTATAATAGTTTGAATATCAACATTAGATGATTTAAAAATAATATTTATGATTAAACAGTGCAACATCCGATAAAAAGATTGCATCAATAATCCGAATAAAAAACAGAATTGTGTTTAAAAAAACAGATTTATCATAGTTCTTAAAATATATTAGAAAGTAGCTTTAATCCTGTTCTTGTGTAAAGAATAAAGGTTTTTGAGTTTGATGATTACATAATTTTATACATGACTTTAACAAGTATCATGCAGCGAAGTTTTGATTTATGACAAGTGATTTTTATAGAGATAATACCCCCAATTGGTACGCTGCCCGTGTCAAATATCAGACAGAGAAAAAGATAAAATCCTTTTTGGAAGATGAGAAAATAGAACATTATATACCATTTGAAATGGTGGTTCGGGAACGAAACGGTAAAAAAATACAAAAAGAAAAACCGGTGATTCCCTGTCTTATTTTTGTTCATACGGATTATCATACAGCGCTTTCTCTGCCCGACAGTTCAGGGTTCAGCATTTCGTATATCAGAAATCTTGAGGCTCAAAAACTGCAAACAATCCCCGATAAACAAATGCAGGATTTTATGTTCGTACTCGACTTTTCCGAAACAACATT
>JAISRS010000506.1 GCA_031273485.1 Prevotellaceae bacterium | reverse complement strand
GCTTCTTGCAGATATGCCGTATCGGTTTTCCCGATTACTATAAATTTTATCTTCATTCTATATTCCGGGTTTTTAACGTCGCAAATGTACAAAAAAAGAAATAAATGCAAAATAAAGGTCGAAAGAGAACATTTAATTTTGTTCACTGCCGCAAGTGCCGACTGTCGGAAAGCATTTTTTAAGGACTTTAAGGTCTTTAAAGTCTTTAAGGTCTTTAAGGTCCTTAAAGTCCTTAAAGTCCTTAGTTGTATAGCCAAAGGGCGCAAAGAATTTTCTTTGCGCCCTTTGCGTTAAAAAATGCCGCTCTCAACTTTATAATTCATAATTCATAATTCATAATTCCTCTTCGTAGAGTTTGAATTTACGGATATATTCAAACACTCCGGGGGGTAGAAAAGCCTTCAGATTATGACCTTTTCGTATATTATTCCTGATAAAAGTCGAAGAAATTTCCATTATGGGGGCGTCCAATTTCTGCGCTCTGTATTTTTCGTAGAGAGATTTGTTGTCGAAGCCAAATCTCGGATACACTAACAGGCGGTAGTTTGCGAGTATTTTCGGATAATCTTTCCATAAGTGAAATCCGTTTAAATTGTCGGCGCCTATGAGCAGGGAGAATTGTTTATCGGGATACTTTTCGGAAAGCATTTCGAGAGTATTTATTGTGTAGGAGGGTTGAGAGAGCGTGTTTTCGATATCGCTTGCCGTTATCGGCAGATTCGTTTCGTCGGAAGCAATTTTCACCATATTGAATCTGTGACAAAAATCGGCAAGTTCCGTTTTAGGTTTCAGGGGATTGTGCGGACTCACCACAAACCAACATTCGTCGGCAGACGTGAACTCAACAACATACGCGGCTATCGCCAAATGACCGATGTGTATGGGATTGAATGACCCCGAAAATATTACAACATTCGAGGTCATCGCTAATAACGGCTTTTTATTGTCGTGAATCGCGCCGAGCGCCTGCGTATCGTTTATCGTCATTTTCTTTTATAATTTCCGGCTTACTTCACTATTTTTGATATAAATATCTTAAAAATCAGAGCCGAATTAGGAGGAACAATCCCATTGGGTTTATCTCCGAATCCCAGGTCGGAATTAAAGATAATTTCGCCCGAATCATCTCGATGCACCATTTGCAAGCCTGTGCTCAAGCCGGTGAGAAGATTATTTCTGCCTACAATCACGCCCACCGCGTCAAACGTTTTCAGACCCTCGTCCAGTCCCATAGCTTCAGCCAGTTCCCTTATATTGGTATCGAAATATTTGAGGGTATCATTAACGAGCGCTCCGGCATAATAGAAATATACGGAATCGCCCACAGAGGCTTTCACGGTGGTGTCGCCGGGGGAATAGAGATAAAACACGGCGCCGGTTTGCGACAGTTTCAAGCCGGGGTTTTTGCCCATTTTGGTCTTAATGTAGGATTCGATTCTGGTTTCCTGCTTTTCGACCGGATTTTCCTTACTGCACGAATACCAGAGGTACAACACGCAAATGCAAAACACTAAACTCTTTTTCATATCAAATCAATTTACAGTTCATCGCAGGAACAAACCAGATTACGGTCGCCGTACCCGTTATCGACGCGCGCCACGGCAGCCCAGAATTTATTGTCGGCAATCCACGGCAGGGGATACGCCGCCTGTTGCCGACTGTAGGGGTGCGTCCAACTGTCGGCAGTTGTTTCTTCCACTGTGTGCGGCGACATTTTCAGCGGGTTGTCCGCTCTGTCCAGCCTTCCGGCGGCAATATCCTCGCATTCTTCCCTGATTTTTATCAACGCCTCAATAAATCTGTCCAATTCCTCTTTAGGTTCGCTTTCCGTAGGCTCTATCATCAGGGTGTTTGCCACCGGAAACGACAGGGTTGGGGCATGAAATCCGAAATCCATAAGGCGTTTGGCTATGTCCGTTGCATCAACGCCGTATAGCTTCGGAAATTCCCTGACGTCGATAATACATTCGTGAGCAACATATCCGGTTTCGCCCGTGAACAGTGTCTTATAATGATTCGCAAGCCGTTTGGAGATATAATTTGCATTCAGCAGCGCAAGTTCCGTTGCTTTGCGCAGACCTTCGGCGCCCGTCATTTTGATATATCCGTAAGTGATTGCAAGGATCAGCGCGCTTCCGTAGGGCGCAGCTGACACGGCTCCGATGCCTTCCCTGCCGCCAACCTGCCTTATGGGGTGCGACGGCAACAGCGGCGCAAGATGCTCGGCGACGCACACCGGTCCTTCGCCCGGACCCCCTCCTCCGTGAGGAACGGCAAAGGTTTTATGAAGATTGAGATGACAGACGTCGGCGCACGTAAATCCCGGACTTGTGAAGCCCACCTGCGCATTCATATTTGCTCCGTCCATATACACCTGACCTCCGTTTTGGTGTATAATATCAATGATTTCGCGAATGCGGCTCTCAAATACTCCATGTGTTGACGGATAGGTGATCATCATGCACGACAGGGAATCACGGTATCTTTCCGCTTTTTCCTTCAGGTCATTCAGGCTGATATTTCCCCTGTCGTCGCATTCCACCGTAACGATTTCCATTCCCGCCATAGCTGCGCTTGCCGGATTGGTTCCGTGAGCCGACGAGGGTATGAGAGCCGTTGTTCTGTGTTCTTCTCCTCTGTTGATGTGATATTGACGGATAATCATCAATCCTGCAAACTCTCCTCCGGCGCCCGAATTGGGCTGGAAGGATACCCGGCTGAAGCCGGTGATGGCGGCGAGGTCTTTCTCCAAATCGGCGATTAATTCCAGATAGCCCTCCGCCTGATCTGCCGGTACAAAGGGATGAATGGCTCCCATTTCCGCCCAGCTTAGGGGCAGCATTTCGGCTGCGGCGTTCAGTTTCATGGTGCACGAGCCTAAGGAAATCATACTGTGAGTCAGGGACAGGTCTCTGCGTTCAAGTTTTTTGATATAACGCATCAGTTCTGTTTCCGATTTATATCTGTTGAACACCCGTTGCGTCAAAAACGGTGTTTGACGTTCAAACGCAAGGTCGAATCTGACGCCCTCTGTTGAGCAGTCCGACGCCCCAAATATCGAAAGTACGTCATGCGCATCTTGGCAGGTTGCGAGTTCGTCGAAACTTATGCGGACATGTTCCGAATCGGGATAAAAGAAGTTGATTTGCTTTGCCAAAGCCTCCTTTTGGATTTTTTCGGCGCAATCGACCTTGACTTCAATTGTATCGAAGAAGTTTTCCGTTGTCAGTTCATATCCTGCATTTTTCAGGCAGCCTGCAACCCAGCCGGCGTATTTGTTAGTCTGTGCGGCTATTGCTCCGATACCTTCCGGTCCGTGGTAAACTGCAAACATTCCCGCCATTGTTGCAAGCAAGGCTTGTGCGGTGCAGATATTCGAGGTAGCTTTTTCCCGTTTGATATGCTGTTCGCGAGTTTGCAGAGCCATCCTCAGAGCCGTTTTCCCGTTCCGGTCGATTGATACTCCTATGATTCGTCCCGGCATACTGCGTTTAAAAGCGCTTTTTGTTGCCATGTATCCCGCCGAGGGACCTCCGAATCCCAGCGGAATTCCAAACCGTTGAGTGCTTCCCGTAACAATATCCGCTCCCCATTCACCCGGAGGCGTCAGCAATGCCAGGGATAAAATGTCGGCGGCAACGGTAACAGTCGCCCCATGTTCGTGAGCTTTTGCGCAGAAATCTCTGTAATTGCATATTTCGCCGTTGGCTCCGGGGTATTGAACCACTGCCCCGAACACCTTGTCGTGGAACTCATATTCGTCGAATTTGCCTGTTTCCACTTTAATTCCCAGCGGAGCCGAGCGGGTGTTGATCACATCCGCAGTTTGAGGAAAGAGGCTGTTATCGACAAACACTACATTTTTACCTTCTTTAATGGCTGTTTTCGATCTCAAATCATACATCATTCTTACAGCTTCGGCTGTGGCGGTGGATTCGTCGAGCAGCGAACAGTTGGCGATTTCCATGCTTGTGAGGCTGATTATCATTGTTTGGAAATTGAGCAGAGCCTCCAGGCGTCCCTGCGATATTTCCGCCTGATAGGGGGTGTAGGAGGTGTACCATGCGGGGTTTTCAAAGATATTTCGCAGGATAACCGCCGGAGTCGCCGTGCGATAAAAGCCCATACCGATAAACGAGCGGTATATTCGATTTTTGGATGCGATGGTCCGTATTTTGTCTAAATAGGCATTTTCGCTCAAAGGTTCGTCCAGCTTCAGAGGCTCTTTAAACAGGATGTCGGCAGGGATGATACCGGAGGTTAATTCGTCCATGGATTTCACTCCAACCGTTTTCAACATTTCGTCGATTTCCTTTCCGCGAGAGCCGTTATGTCTGTCTATAAATTGATACATACAGTAATATTTAAAGTTTATAATTAATTGCAAAAATACATCTTATTTTATATAAAGCAACCGAACCCCCAAAAATGTTAATCCGTGAGGATTGTTTCGGGAACA
>JAISRS010000469.1 GCA_031273485.1 Prevotellaceae bacterium | reverse complement strand
AACAAGGTTATACTAATCGGAAACGTTGGAAAAGATCCGGAAATACGTCATTTGGACAGCGGAGTGGCGGTTGTTACTCTGCCTATCGCTACAACCGAAAGGGTTAAAGACCGCAATGGAGAATGGCGGGAAATTACGGAATGGCACAACGTCGTTTTTTGGAGAGGTCTGGCGGAAGCCATCGAAAAAAATGTCCGGAAAGGACACCAGATTTTTGTTGAAGGTAAGCTCAGAAACAGATCGTGGGAAGATTCGAGCGGACAAAAAAGATATGCTACCGAAATCGTGGCTGACACCCTGCGGCTTTTTAGCCGTAAGGATAATAATAATTCTCAGCAAAATGGTCAACCGTTCAAACCTGTTATATCGTCAGTGATAAATGATGTGGCAGGCAGCGACGAGGTTGACGATCTACCTTTCTGATGACCTGATAAACTAAACTGACGACAAACCGACTTTGTTAGATTTTGAAAAGTTCACCCCGGAAACTCATTCCGGGGACTTTTCAAAGAGAAAACAATCCCGCTCAAAGTCTTCTGCACCGCCAATAATCTCACCCGATTACAATACATGTTATGAAACAGTTCAATATAGTGATTCCAGTCAAAATATGCTCAATTGATGAACTCGACGAAACAGACCGCCGTCTTGTGACATCGGCTTTTGACGCCTGCAAAACATCTTATGCGCCGTTTTCGCACTTCAATGTGGGCGCCGCTGCGCTGCTGGCAAACGGAGAAACTGTAACAGGAAGCAATCAGGAAAATGTGGCTTTCCCGTCGGGACTGTGCGCCGAAAGAGTTGCTGTGTTCTACGCTAACTCGCGTTTTCCGAATGTTCCGATAGTGTCGTTAGCCGTGACTTCCGCCGCCGGCGGAATCGTAAACCAAAAACCCGTATATCCCTGCGGCGCATGCCGACAAACTTTATTGCAAAACGAACTCCGATTTAATCACAAAATCAAGATGCTGATGGCAGGCGCCGAAAATATTACAGTCGTCGAATCTGTCCGGGATCTCTTGCCGCTAAGTTTTGAAGTTTACGAGTTGTTTTAATCCACAGATTTTCTTTTGTCAAGAGATGTGTTCATTTTTGTCGTTTACCATATTGGTTGTGACACAATACTGTGTTTTCATTATTCGTACCGGTTCGCGCCGGTCTGAAGTTATCCATTTTGACTTCAATTGAAAACGGACTGTGTTCATCAACCAATATGCCAACATGCCTAAATGAAGATGTGTCATAGAGGATTCATCATGTTTGTGAAATATTGCCATCGCCAAGTCTATGTCGCGTTTGTTCCAGCCTTCACTTGACAGGTATTCTTCTATCTGCAATTTACGCAAGGTCTGTAAACTTAACCATTCTACACCGAACTCTCTGACATTTTCTGTCTTGATACTGTCCATATTTATCATCTGCCGGTCGCCTTCCCTGTGCTTCTTCTGTACGTCAAGGAGTACGTCTATTCTCTTTTCGGACACTAATCCGGCACAACCGCTCTATATATCCGTTCATTGTCTCATTTGGATTATACAGAACTGCTTGACCGTTTATTTTGTCGTTCAATCCGTCTGCTATCTGATGCGGTTAACTTGGGGTATTGAAAGATTTTTTTATTTTCGTAAAATATTTTTCGTTCTCGTTTGTCTTCATAAATAGAGAATGATTTTTAGAATATTAATTTAATAAGAAAGAAATGAAAACACATTTGTTAAAACACGTTGTACTGGGATTGACCGTAGCAGCTGCTTTCGGCGCCATTGTCATGTTACTGTGGAATGTCTTGATGCCCGCCATTTTTGGAGTTTCCGCCATTAATATCTGGCAGGCTTTGGGCTTGTTAGTTCTGTCGCGCATTTTATTTGGCGGCTTCGGCTACGGCAGGTTTGGCGGCGGTTTCGGTCATTTTGCCGGTAAAAATCCCATCAGGGAAAAATGGATGAAAATGACCCCCGAAGAACGAAAGGAATTTATGCGTCACAGACATTTCGGACATGGTTTCGGACACGATTTTTGCGATCGGAATGAACCGGAAAAGAAAGATTGAGGTGAACGAAGTAAACAGAGACAATCTCAACGGACTGATTGCAGAATATCAACCGCGCCTGAAATCCTTCATCCGCAAGCGGGTATCAAACAGGGAAGATGCGGAAGATATTTTGCAGGATGTCTTTTATCAGTTAGTAAAAACGGTCAATACCGCTTTAAATCCGATAGAACAGGTATCGGCATGGTTGTATCGCGTGACCCGAAACACGATTATTAACAAAGGACTAAAACGAAAGGAAGAAGAATTGCCGACATACGAAGACGAGGAAATATTACAGGATTTTTCCGAAATCCTGTTCGGCGATGCAAATACATCTTCCTCGCCCGACACTGAATACCTGCGCTCTATGGTGTGGACGGAACTAAAAAAAGCCCTCGCCGAACTCCCGCCGGAACAACGCGAAATATTTGAACTGACAGAACTGGACGGTATTCCCGTCAAGGAAATTTCCCAAACAACCGGAGTTTCCGTCAATACCCTGCTTTCACGAAAACATTACGCCGTACTGCATCTTCGCAAGCGATTGGCGGAACTGTATGAGGATATCCTTTGTATGTAGGCTTTTTTAGAGGACTTTCAGGACTTTAAAGGTTGTTTCAAAAGCACGCAGATGAGACAGAATATAAGGATATGCGCAGATAAATACCGATTAAAATAAGCAACATATTATCAAATAAAGAATAATCCCACGTATCCCTGAAATCAATAATTCAAAAGAATATTGTATCTTTGCTCAAAAATTTTTAATAATACTTTAGCATAACAGATTTATGATATTTATAAACAGGTATGAATCCCCACTCGGATTGCTTACGCTGGTAAGCGACGGTGGCGAAGCTTTGAGCGGATTGCTGTTCGAGCGACAAAGGTATTTCAGGTGTACCATATCTTCCAGAACCAACGACACGCAACTTCCTGTTTTTAACAAAACAAAGGAGTGGCTTGACTGTTATTTCGGCGGAAATGAACCGGATTTCACACCGGCTCTTGGCTTGTTCGGGCGGGAATATCAGCTTGAAGTATGGAAACTCCTCCAACAAATTCCTTACGGACAGATAATAACTTATGAGAAACTTGCGGCAACAACATCCTTGCAGCACAAAGTCGCAATGTCGCTTCATGCAACCGGATCCGCAATTGCACATAACCCCATTCCCATCATCATCCCCTGCCATCGCGTTATCGGAAAAGACAGACGTCATAAGGGCTATCCAAGTGATATTGAACGAAAAACCAGACTGCTCAAACTTGAAAATGCAGATATGGAACAAATCGTCCTCCCGAAAAAGATACGAAGGGAAATCAATGCAGCAGCAGTTCCGCAAACACCTGAACCGGCGCCTGAGAAAGGCTACAAATATCCACCCGTTTTAAAATAATTTCGTAAATATGAGAGGCTCACAAAACACTTGCAGAAAATGTAAAAAAACACCCGCACCGGTTGTTGGACGCACACATTTTGTTTTTTAAAGGAAACTTCTAAAAATTGGCTAAATCTTTTTTTGAGGTGCTATGGATGGAGTTCCCTTCGTTCGACGTAGCGATAGCCCGAAGGGCTTAATTTTCATAACCGCAGGTCATCGACCTGCGGAATATACGGCTAAATCTTTTTTTGAGGTGCTATTGCTTCCGGCTTACGCCTGCCAATGACGCTACGCCGAACGGGAGCGCTCCCACTTCCACTTTAAAGTCTTTAAGGTCTTAAAGACCTTAGTACCCGCTAAAAGCGCAGACCCGCCTTGTTGCAAGCTGGTTTGCAAGCTGGAAGCCTGCTTTTAGCTTCGGTGTAGCGTCATCTCCATCCATAGCACCTCAAAATAAGATTTAGCCGATTCCCGATTCATAATTTTAGAGTATAATTATCCCCGTGAATTTACGAATCGTGACTAAAAAAATCGTGAAATTCGGATCATTTTACGACAAAAAATCCGTGAAATTCCCATTTCTGTAGATTCCTGTTATTCTGAAGTTTACTCTGCCTACAAATATAGTAAAAACTTTCCCTTGGGAAAGTTTTCACGAGATGCGGGGAAAGTTTTCACGAGATTCATATTTTGTTTTTACAGGACGCAATTTCGCAAACAAGAAATGCACATTTTGTGAAAAAAATACGTATTTCAGGAAAAGGGATTTTTGTCATACACCCTTTAGCCCGGATAATGCAGATTATAAAGATTTACGCAGATAAATTCCCATAAGGAACAATCTGCGTAAATCCGTTAAATCTGCGTTATCAGCGTGCTAAAACAGCTTCCGTGTCAGACGTTTTGGAGTTCTAAATTCACCTCGCCGTTTATCCTGTTCACAAATTCTTCGACAGTCAAAACACCCTGATCGCCTTTGCCTTGTCGGCGCACTGCAACGCTTCCGGTTTGTTCTTCCTTTTCGCCCACCACCAGCAGATAAGGGATGCGTTTAAGTTCGTTTTCACGGATGCGTTTTCCTACGGTTTCGTTTCTGTCGTCCACAATGCAGCGAATACCCTTTTCGTCCAACGCCTGTGAGAGTCGATGCGCGTATTCGTTATATTTTTCGCCCACCGGCAGCACAACCACCTGATCCGGAATGAGCCAGAGAGGGAATTTTCCGCCTGTGTGTTCAATAAGCACGGCAACAAAGCGTTCCATCGAGCCAAA
>JAISRS010000171.1 GCA_031273485.1 Prevotellaceae bacterium | reverse complement strand
GTCAGAGATAAAACAAACTCCACCGACAAAAGCGCAAACAGCGACCTGCTCGACGCTCCGCAGACCGTTCGCAGGGCAAATTCTTTCTGCCGTATCCGGAAACGGCTGACAAATACGGTCAGATAGTTGAACAGGGTACACAGAATCAGCAGCGATCCGGCAACGGAAAAAATTATAATATGCTGAAATTTTACCTCTCTTTGCAGATTGGGGTCTTTGTAATGTATTGCGGTGAGCGGGGTGAGGGTCATGCCTGTGATAACGTTTCGTTCTCCCCGAGCCGTATATTCGTACAGCTTTTTTTTGAACATTTCGACGTCAATGCCGGGAAGCAGTTCAATAAGCGTATGTCCGAAAGAGTAGTGATCCAGACTCCCTCCAAGTTTTTTAAGCGGACACAAAATATCGAACGGATAATTGCTGTGTCCGGAAAATCCTGTTACGACTGCGCACACGGTATACTCATTGTGCAGAATTACTTTTCCGACAGGACTTTCGTTTCCGAATATCTGTCGAGCCTTTTCACGGGTAATTGCAACTTTTTTGCTTTCGGGAATCAGAAACTCCCTGCTGCCTTCAATGATTTTAATATCGAACATGCTTAGAAACGACGAATCAATCTCCAATACATCTACCTTATGCAGAACTCCTTCGTATTCGGTTTGATTGTTGGGAAATGACCTGAGTGAAATAGCATGAGCTATTTCCGGAAAAGCTGCTTTGAGATAACCGTCTAAAATATCCGGTACATGTTCTCTTGACATCTCGTTCGACGAAAAAGGGTTCAGAATACTGAGGCAGTATATCCTGTCGGCGTTTTTGTGAAAACCGTCAAACGTCATTTCGTAACGTATCCAAAGCGCTGCAACGGCAAAACAGGTAAATCCCACTGCCAACCCAACGACGCTGATAAGCGTCTGGTTTTTGTATTTCCACAGATTGCGGAAAGCGATTTTTAAATAATGATGTATCATAAATCAATTATGCTTAAAGTTAATAATGTATTATTTTAGGTGCAAAGGTAAATTAATTTTTTGAACGATGAACGATGAAGGCTAAATCTTTTTTTGAGGCGCTATGGAGGGAGGTGATGACTGCGTTCTCTTTGTTCTGCGTAGCTTCGGCGTAACGACAGCCCGAAGGGCTTAATTTTCATAACCGCAGGTCATCGACCTGCGGAAAAGTACCCGTATGTTTTCTGCCTGAAAGGCAGGACTGAAACGTAAATTGGAATAATAATAATTAGTCCTGCCTTTCAGGCAGTTGTGTGAGAGGTTGCTTCCGCAGGTCGTTGACCTGCGGTTATGAAAATCAAGCCCTTCGGGCTATCCCGACGCAGAACGGAGGGTACATAGTCGTTATCTTTTACCATAGCGCCTCAAAAAAAGATTTAGCCACAGTGGTTCCAAACCCTGTTAGGGGTCGCCATCCCGCTAAAATTCGCCGGACAAAAATAAATCTGTTGTTCGGTGAACAAATCGTTTACACTGATGTTTTAATTCCAAACGAGATTGAAGCATATAAATTTGTGTCATCGAAATGGATACGGATATTCGTTTTTTAAATATGGAGTTATTTCGGATAGAATACATTGGATTTGAAAAGTCAAGAGATAAGATTTCAATTGATGACTAAAACAGTAAGTTATGAGGAAAGTTTTACATAGGGCTGCAACGAGAGGATACAAATATCATGGATGGTTGGAAATGTATAATACTTTCAGTTTTGCCGATTATTACGACCCTGCTCGAACAAATTTCGGAGCATTACGCGTAATCAACGACGGCACTCTTAAAGGAGGAGCGGGTTTTGGGGCGCATCCCAATAATAACATGGAGATAGTTTCCATACCTTTGTACGGAGCTTTGAAACACAGTGATAACCTCGGACATGTAGGCGTTGTTAATCCCGGAGAAATTCAGGTTTTGAGCGCCGGTTCCGGCATCATTCACTCCATACACAACGCAAACAAAAATCAACCGGTGAGCTTTTTTCAAATATGGGTTGTTCCGAGAGAAAAAGATTTGAATCCCAAATATGACAAGAAATCGTTCGATTTAATTAATTCCAGAAACACACTGGTTCAATTAATATCGCCCGATAAAGAAAACGGAAGTCTGCACCTTAATCAGGACGCATGGTTCAGTATGGGCGTCTTCACTAAAGGTCACGAGTTTAAATATCAATTGAAAAAGCAGGGTAACGGACTTTATATTATAGTAATCGACGGCGAATTCGGCATCTCCGACGAAACTCTGCAAAACAGAGATGGAATAGGAATCTTCGACACCCCGGATGTATCGGTGAAAACACTGTCGGACACAGGTCGGATTCTTCTTATTGACGTAATAATGAATCCTATTAATAATTAAATAATTTTTGAAGCAAATTATATTCGAAGCGGCACACATTTAATTAAATGTGTGCCGCATACGCGTTGGGGAATTATGAATTATGAATTAGCCAGGCTTGCGGAAAATCTCCCGTGTATCGAAAAAAGATTGTATCTTTGTGCCGTTTAATAATTTTTAAAAATACGAAACGATGAAGACAGAAAACACCGCTGCACGGACAGCTCAGACAGAAAACACCGGAACGTTATGTGTAACTGTGCTAAGAATGATAATGTATAAAGTCATGCATAAAATCCATCAAAAATGTATTGTAATAAAATCATTAATTGTGTATAATGTAAAAAAGGAATATCCAAGATGAATACAATGGAAAAATTGCAGCAAAACGGTGTGTCTCTTAACTATGACGAGCTTGTTGCAATCTGTAAAAAATATTACATAAATGAATTATCAATATTCGGCTCATCGCTCCGCGATGATTTTAACAAAAACAGTGATATAGATATTCTGGTATCATTTAATGAAAAATCGGATATAAGTTTATTTGATATTATGGATTTAGAAAAGGAATTTTCCGAATTATTAAACAGAGAAGTTGATATTGTAGAAAAAGAGGCATTGAAAAACCCGATACGAAAAAACAAAATATTATCAACCAGAGAAATAATTTATGCTACTTAATAATTTTTAAAAATTTAGATTATGTTAAAGAAAAGTTCGGTAAAAACTCGGATAAAACTTGGCGATTTTGTTTCCAAGGTTTATTTGTATTCGGGAGTTGCAATTCTGATTTCCGCATTGTTTTACATGATCGGCAATTTTCATAAGGCAGATTCAATTGTGCATTTATGGTTGCCGGTTATGATAGGTGGCGCTAAAATTCAACAAATAAGCAGTGAAAATAGAAAATAAAAATTAGAATTTGTGGTTATCCTGATGACCTGTAGTTTTCGCACGACCTGCCTGTCTATGCCGACAAACAGCGGCGCTACGGCGGATACGGAAAAACGCAGCTGCACGGACAGCACAAACGGGAAACGGCGAAAAGAACGCCGGAAAGTTATACGAAAATCCAATAGATATATATGCAAAATTTTAGAAACATGTCGGTAAACAAACTAATATTAGGCG
>JAISRS010000327.1 GCA_031273485.1 Prevotellaceae bacterium | reverse complement strand
ATGGTCGCAAATTTTTTTATTTCATCATCTTTTTATTTTTTTCATATCGGGTGCATTTCAAATTGTCGTTTTTGAGATTATTGTTTTTTAAACGCAAAGTTCGCAAAGAATCCGCAAAGCATTTCCCTTGCAAACTTTGCGACACCATTTGCGAACTTTGCGTTAAATAATTTCTTTACTTTGCGACAATTTGAAATGCACCCAAAAATCGGCCAAATCTTATTTTGAGGCGCTATGGATGAAGTTCCCTTCGTTCGGTGTAGCTGTCATTGCTACGGTGCAACCAGAAATAACAGCACCTCAAAATAAGATTTAGCCGAAAAACCGGTCGTCGAATTTTAATCCGCAGACGGGAAAGAGGCTCTGTCTTGAAAGCACGCAGATTCAGCCGCATTCTCGCAGACTTATGAATCGGATAAATAATCCGCGAGAGACCTTATAATCCCCTCATCCGGGCGTTTTCAAGACAGCTGTCGGGGCGGGTTACAATTTGCAATTTGCAATTCACAGTTCATAGTTTTCAAAAAAGGATTAACTTTGCGGGATTAAAAATGGAAATATTAAGAGTGTAAACAACTATAAATATGCAACTGAAACTATAGAATCAATAGAGGGAAAGTGCAGAATAACAAAATAACAGATATTAATGATTAGCATAGACGGATATTCGATCAATATAAATGATTTTTATAAATTATCATTCGAAAACGCTGCTTTTGAGCTTTCGACGGAAGCTCTCGAAGGAGTGAAGAAAAGTTACGGTTTTCTAAAGGAATTTGCAAAAGACAAGCTGATTTATGGAATTAATACAGGGTTCGGACCAATGGCTCAATACAGAATTAACGACGCCGACCTGATCAATCTTCAGTATAATATCATCAGAAGTCACAGTTCGGGGATGAACGATTATCTCGAACCGCATTACGCAGGAGCTGTGATGGTGAATCTTCTGAACGCCATGTTGCGGGGATATTCGGGAGTGAATCCGGAGTTAATCCTCAAAATAGAATCCCTCTATCGGGCGGGCATCCTTCCGTGTATTCCCCTGCACGGAGGCGTGGGAGCAAGCGGCGATTTGGTGCAGATGGCTCATGTTGCGCTGAATCTCATAGGTGAAGGAGAGGCGTACTGCGACGGCAGAATAATGAACGCTTCGGAAGCATTAAAAATAAAAGCAGTCGAACCCCTGCGGATAAGTCTGCGGGAGGGTATTGCGGTGATGAACGGCACAACCGCCATGACTGCGGTGGCGGCGCTGAACGTCTATATGGCGCAAATCGCTCTGGAATGGTCGCTGGCAATGTCGGCATGTATGAACGAAATGATGAACTCGTACGACGACCATTATTCCCGCGGACTGAATGCCGTGAAACAACACAGCGGTCAGCAGACAGTGGCGGCGGCGATGGCGGGATTCCTGAAAAATTCTTCAAAAATACAGTCACGGGAACAACTCTACGGCAATGACCCAAAGGAGGATCGTATCGAACATAAAGTCCAGCCGTATTATTCACTGCGCTGCATCCCCCAGATTCTGGGACCGGTGTACGATTCGCTTGCCTTTATGAGGACAGTTGTGGAAAACGAACTTAATTCCACTTCCGACAATCCGGTGATAGACGCCGAAGGACAAAATGTGTATCACGGCGGAAATTTCCATGGCGACTACATCTCCCTGGAAATGGACAAACTGAAACTCGTAATGACGCGCCTGTCGATGCTCTCCGAACGTCAGTTGAACTATCTGATGAATCCCGCCATCAACGGATGCCTCACGCCGTTTATCAACAGCGGCGTTATGGGACTGAATTTCGGATTTCAGGGAATACAGTACACCGCAACTTCAACCGTTGCCGAAAACCAGACGCTGGCAACTTCACACTACATCCACAGTATCCCGAATAATAACGACAATCAGGACATTGTCAGCATGGGATTCAATGCCGCCTGCGCTGCAAAAAGAGTTATCGACAATACTTTCGACATTTTAGCCGTTCAGGCGGCGGGAATACTTCAGGGAATCGACCTGCTGGACTGCGAAAAACAATTATCGACCAAAAGTCAAAAAATATATTCGGACCTGAGAACCGTCTTTGCACCCGTCAAAGATGACCGTTCAACAAGAATCGAACTGATGAGACTGAAAGATTTTATGATGTATAATCCATTACATATCTTTTTTTAAGGATGAAATACGCTTTAGTAACAGGAGGATCACGGGGAATAGGCAAAGCGGTGTGTCTGGCTTTGTCCGAAACGGGACACCACGTAATTATCAATTACCGCAGCAACCACAGCGAGGCTTCCGACACTTTAAACAAAATCCGCACAGGCGGCGGCAGCGGAGAACTTTTACAGTTTGACGTCGCCGACAAAACAAGCGTTGATGCCGCTCTCGACGCATGGATGGCAGAGAACAAGGGCAAAACCATAACCGTTCTGGTCAATAACGCAGGCATAAGAAACGACGCTCTGATGATGTGGATGCGGGAAGAACAATGGAAAGCGGTTATGGATACATCGTTAAACGGATTTTTCTATACCACTCAAAAGCTCCTTATCCCGATGATGGCTAACAAATTCGGACGAATCATCAATATCGTTTCCCTGTCGGGACTGAAAGGGCTGCCGGGGCAAACTAACTATTCCGCCGCCAAAGCCGGAGTTATCGGCGCAACCAAAGCCCTGGCGCAGGAAATAGCACGAAAGGGAGTCACGGTGAACGCCGTAGCGCCGGGATTTATTCGCACCGATATGACTAAAGACCTGCCGGAACAGGAAATCGTTAAACTTATCCCGATGCAACGCTTCGGCGAAGCAAGCGAGGTCGCCGACCTGGTGGCTTTCCTCGCTTCCGAAAAATCGTCGTACATCACAGGGGAAATCATATCCGTCAATGGAGGAATATATTGAATGTATCACAAAGAAACCTCTATGAATTGCAGAACAAAAACAATACGGGGAGTGTGTAAATGAGGTTTTATGACAAATAAATGGTTTGAATCATGGAAAACAGAGTAGTAATCACCGGCATCGGCATATATTCCTGCATAGGGAAAAATCTTTCGGAGGTAACCGAATCCCTGAAAAGGGGAAAATCCGGCATTGTCCTTTCGCCCGAACGAAAGGATTACGGATACCGTTCCGGACTTACAGGCTATGTCGAACGCCCCAATCTTAAAGGGATATTAGACCGCCGCTCGCGCATCATGCTGCCCGAACAGGGCGAATTTGCATACATGGCAACCGCCGAAGCCCTGAAAACAGCCATGCTCGACACGGCATACATCGCATCGCACGAAACAGGGATACTTTACGGCAACGACAGCACGGCAAAACCCGTCATCAATTCCGTGGACATCATACGCGAAAAACGCAATACGATGATGGTAGGTTCGGGTTCGGTGTTTCAGACAATGAATTCCACCGTAACCATGAATCTTGCCACGATTTTTAAACTGAAAGGGATAAATTTCACCGTTAGCGGCGCCTGCGCCAGCGGTTCTCATGCAATAGGACTTGGATATTTGATGATAAAACACGGGTATCAGGATTGCGTTATTTGCGGCGGAGCGCAGGAGGTGAACCTTTATTCCATGGGCAGTTTCGACGCTTTAGGAGCGTTTTCGGCAAGAGAAGACGAGCCATCGAAAGCCTCCCGCCCGTTCGACCGCAGTCGCGACGGACTTATACCCTCCGGCGGAGCGGCAACGGTGATAATCGAAAGCCTTGAACATGCGCAAAAACGGGGAGCGCCCCTGCTGGGCGAAATCCTCGGCTACGGATTCTCCTCCAACGGCGATCATATCTCAAACCCCACCGCCGACGGTCCTAAACGCGCTTTGGAACAGGTGATAAAACAGTCGGGACTGCTGCCTGCGGATGTTGACTATATCAACGCTCATGCAACTTCGACCATAGCCGGCGACAGCGCCGAAGCAAGGGCTTTGTATAGCGTTTTCGGCGACAAATGCCCCTGGGTCAGTTCCACAAAATCAATGACCGGACACGAATGCTGGATGGCAGGAGCAAGCGAAATTGTGTATTCCGTACTGATGATGCAAAATAATTTCATCGCTCCCAATATAAATTTCGAGAATCCGGACGAGGATTCCAAAAAACTTAAAATCGTTACCGAACTTAAAGAACAGGAGATAGACATATTCATCTCAAATTCGTTTGGATTTGGAGGAACAAATTCTGCTCTTGCAGTGAAAAAAATAAAAAATAAATAATACGTTTAAAAATATGACAAAAAAAGAAGCTATTGACAAAATAAATTACTTTTTGGCAGAAGAGTTTGAAATACCGGAAAGTTCCATCACGCCCGAAGCCGTACTGAAAGATACTCTTGACCTCGACAGTCTTGATTATGTCGATCTGGTTGTGGTGATTGAAAGTAATTTCGACTTTAAGGTTCAACCCGGAGATTTCCAAAATATAATCACTTTCCAAAATTTCTACGATTATGTAACGGGAAAAATCGGCTTGAACGATGACGATAAACGATGAACGATAAACGATGAACGGAGCGAAGGCGCCCCCCCTAACAGGGATTAGCCACCCTAACAGGGTTTAAAATCCCTGTTAGGGTTTTGAGAGGCGACCTCTATCAATTCAAGGATTTCAACCCCTAACAGGATTTAACATTCTGTTAGGGGTCGCTTCTCAAACCCTAACAGGGATTTTAAACCCTGTTAGGGGGTCGCCTTCTCTCCGTTCATAGTTCAAGACATTCATAATTCATAATTCATAATTCATAATTCATAATTAAATAAAATGGTGCGACATTTTTTTTCATTAGTTAAGTTTTCGCATACTGTGTTTGCGATGCCGTTTGCGTTAATCGGTTTTTTTGGGGCATGGTACGATTTGGGATTGGGGGCGTTTCCCTTGAAGATTCTATTTTTGGTTGTGCTGTGTATGATTTTTGCCCGTAATGCGGCAATGGGTTTTAACAGATATATCGACCGCGAATATGACGGGAAGAATCAACGCACAAAGAACAGGGAAATCCCCGCAGGAATAATCAGCCCTAAAACGGCTCTGATTTTTGTGATTGTCAACTGTATCTTATTTTGTGTGACAACGCTTTTTATCAACTGCCTGACTTTTTGGCTTTCGTTTGTGGCTTTGGCGGTGGTGCTCGGATACAGTTACACTAAACGGTTCACTTCCCTGTGTCATTTTGTACTCGGACTCGGTTTAGCCATTGCTCCAACCGGCGCTTATATCTCGCTTACCGGCTCGTTTGCCCTGTTTCCGGTTTTACTTTCCGTGTTTGTGCTGTTTTGGGTCGGCGGGTTCGACATTCTCTACGCTCTGCTTGACGAAAATTTCGATAAAGAAAATAAACTGTACTCCGTTCCTGCACTTCTCGGACACAGAAACGCCGTGATACTGTCGGCGGCAGTGCATCTTATACCTCTGTCAATAGCCCTGCTGACAGGAATATTATTCAACAGAGGACGGCTGTACTGGACAGGCTGCATCATCTTTATAATATTACTGATATACCAGCATCTTGTGATGACGCCCAAAAATCTGAACCGCGTAAATGCAAGTTTCGGCTCGGTAAACGGCATCGCCAGCGTCTGCTATGCCTTCTTCTCAATAATGGACATGTTTTGGGAATTATGAATTGGGAATCCCATCGCTCGCGCGGGTTTAAGGACTTTAAGGTCTTTAAGGTCTTTAAGGTCTTTAAAGACCTTAAAGTCCTTATTACCCTCCCTAATAGGGTTCAAATGTAGCCGGCTGGTGGGCTATCGCAACATCTCTCAAACTAAACACCTTTTCTCCGTCAAGAATAATTTCGGCTTTTATCAGATAATCGCCTGTTTCGGCGGGAAGAGTAAGTTCGAATGTCGCAATGGATACTTCATATCCTTTGGCGGATACGGGCTGTTTGTATGTTGCAATAACTTTATCGTCTTTCAGAACAGTCAGCGTTACATCCTGCTCGAAGGCTGTTTTCAAATCGTTGATTACATGCACCGGAACCGTCAGTTTGCCTGCCGGCGGATATGATTTTTCCCATACATTATCTATCATCAAACCCACCGGAGCAAAGGCGGGACGCACGTAGCGATAAAACTCCGGTTCGAGGGTCAGATTACGAATATCCGTCCAGTGGTCGGAGGTTTGTCCGCGGGGCTTTTGGGGGCGGGAATAGGCAAGTCCGCAGAAATG
>JAISRS010000320.1 GCA_031273485.1 Prevotellaceae bacterium | reverse complement strand
TAATCATGCCGCAATAATTATTGCCTCTCCGTCGATAGATATAACTTCCGAAATCCTTCAGGGATTAAATCAAGAATATATTGCCGGTAAAGCAAATAAATAATCGTAAGATTATCTCTTATATATATATCCGTAAATTTTAATGAAATTTACGGATATATTTTTTTGTGACCATTCTATTGGGGGGGAGTGGTTGGGGCTTTTAATTCTCCTTTATTGCTATCACAGGATTTTCGCGACTTGTTTTATAGACTTTTCCGCCTACGCACAGCACGATAGCCAGAATCAGGGCAAGCAGTATCGCCGCGTAAATCCATGCGCTTATCTCCGTTTGGTGTACATATTGTTCGAGCCATCGTCTCATTATATAATATCCCATGGGGAAAGCGATTAATGCGCCGACGGCAAGCAGGGTCAGATATTCCTTGAAAAATATGTCTAAAATATCTTTAACCGTTGCGCCGCTGACCTTGCGTATCGCTATCTCCTTGCGTCGTTCTTCGCAGGTGAGCGATACCATCGACACAAATCCGAAGACACAGATAAATACGCAGACCAATGAAATCAGCATCAGTATTTGCAACAAAGTGTTTTCCGATTTCAGGAATTTGTCGTACTCTTCCTCCGCATTGAAAAACGTGAAAGAATTATTGGGATATTCTTCCCCTGCAATCTTTTCGATTTTCCCCCTGCATTTTTTCCATGTTCCTTCGTTATATTTGAACAGTATCGACGGCGATGCATTGTTCGTAAGGCGGCAATAGAAAACCGGGTTAGTCGATGCTGTGGGCGTCGAGTTGTATATATTCCGTATCACACCTTTCACTTTATATTTTTTGCCGAACGATTTTCCAACAGAACTGTTCCATCCTAAAGCCTTTGCCGCCGATTCGTTTATCAGCACAAATATTTCTTCTTTTGTGTCTGCATCCTTCTCGCTCGGCGCTTCCCCTTCAATCGGTTTAATGTCGTAATATTTCAAATATTGTTCCGAGATAAATATTCGTTCCATAGTTATCTGTTTTGCCTTTTCCGGTTTATCATCCCATTCCGAAAATCCGAAGGAATAGCTCGAAAATGTCGGAATCAAAGGGGCAAGACCTTTAACGGTTTCCGTTATTTCGGGTATTTGTTGCATTTTGTTGTTCAGTATATCCATGTCTATTTCACTTCCGGTAATCATTACTGAGCCGCGATTTTTGAACGCAAATCCCAAATCGGTGTTATGCAGGTAGTACATCTGTTTCACGATAACGATGGTGCAAAAGGCAAATCCTATACTGATAATCAACTGAACGGCTATCGAAATCCTGCGAAACAGTTTTTTGTTGCTTTTGCGTATGGCGGCGTTCAGGGTTCTGCGCCGTGAGATTATCAATACTATAAGAAACACCAGCAATGAAATCAGAATAATTCCCGTAATATATATCAGCGCTTCAAGATATATCGACGACAGTTCCAGCTTGACGCCGGACAGTTTGCAGAAAGGAGAGAAAACAGTATTTATAAACAACAGACCCAGCAGAAGCGCAATAATCAGCGACATGATAAATTCCACCGACAACAGCGCAAACAGCGACCTGTTCGACGCTCCGCAGAATATGCGCAGGGCAAGTTCTCTTTGTCGTATTCGGAAACGGCTGACAAATACGGTCAGATAGTTGAACAGAGTACACAGAATAAGCAGCGAACCGGCAAGGGAAAAAATAATAATATGTTGAAATTTCACATCTCTCTCTATGTTTGGGTCTGTGTAACGTACTTCGGTAAGCGGAGTGAGGGTCATGTTACTCGGACTTTTATATTCGGACAGTTTTTTTCCGAATGTTCCAACATCGACGCCGGGCAACAGTTCAACAAGCGTATGCCCGTTGAAAACATACATCTCCATATTCTGTCCAAGCGGCATCAGAATGTCAAACGGATAATTGCTTCGTTTGGGCAATCCTGTTACGACTGCGCAAATAGTGTTGTCCTCATACGTCTTAAACACTTTGCCGAGAGGACTTTCGTTTCCGAATAATTGCAGCGCCTTTTCACGGGTAATTGCGGCTTTTTTGCTTCTGGGTATCACAAAATCCATACTGCCTTCAATAAGTTTGACATCGAACATGCCGAAAAATGAAGAATCAATATAAAGCACATCCGCCTCATGCGGAACCTCTTCCAGTTCAATTGTCGTACTTGAAGGATAGAGTGCAATAGCATGAGCTATTTCCGGAAAATCTCTTTTGAGATTGCCGGCTAAAGGATATGGTCCCATTCTTGACATACCGGTCGGCGAAAAAGAATTCGGAATATTGACGCAATATATCCGGTCGGAGTTTTTGTGGAAACCGTCAAACGTCATTTCGTAACGTATCCAAAGCGCTGCAACGGCAAAACAGGTAAATCCCACCGCCAGCCCAACGACGCTTATCAGCGTCTGGTTTTTGTACTTCCACAGATTGCGGAAAGCGATTTTTAAATAATGATGTATCATAAATCAATTATGCTTAAAGTTATTAATTATGTTTTATTTCCTGAAAAAACCAATTTTTCGGGGCAAAGGTAAAACAATTTTTGAATTATGAAGCCACGTTCGGCGTAGCGTCTCGCTACGCCGGAGCTAAAAGCAGGTTCCTCCGGCTTGCGTCCTTCATAACTTTGCGCTCTACCTCATTTCCTTTTTCCCTTTTAAGGACTATAAGGTCTTTAAAGTCTTTAAAGACCTTAAAGTCCTTAAAGTCCTTAAAGACCTTAAATGCTACTGTTGACCAAACCCTAACAGGGGTTTTAAACCCTGTTAGGGGATCGCCTAAAGCCCTTAAAAAGCGCTCAGAGCGAGCAATATTACAGCGTAAAATGTCAATAGTTCAGGTTTGTTTTGAGATTTGTTTCGGCTTCTTCGACGCTTATGCTTTTTCTTTGAGCATAGTCTTCTATTTGGTCGCGGGAGATTTTCAACACGCTGAAATATTTGCTTTGCGGATGAGCAAACACTAAGGCGCAAACCGATGCGGCAGGATTCATCATGAAACTTTCCGTTAGACTGATACCGATGCTTTGGGCGTCCAACAAATCGAACAAAGTTTTCTTTTCGCTGTGGTCGGGCGAGGTGGGATAGCCGGGAGCGGGACGAATACCGATATATTTTCCCCGCAACAAATCTTCTATATCCGACTCGTGTTTTTTGGTGCATCCGCACTCGGCGGCGTCGCGTTGGAGATTCCAATATACCTCCCTGATTTGCTCGTGAAGACACTCTGCGTAGGCTTCGGCGAGGCGGTCGGCGAGGGCTTTTGCCATTATGGCGGAATAGTCGTCGCCGGCAGCGTTAAATTCCTGCAAAAGGCGTTCAAGTCCAAGTCCTGCGCTTAAAGCAAATGCCCCCAGATAGTCTTGCAGTCCGGAGGTTTCGGGCGCAATGAAATCCGACAGGCAAATATTCGGTAATCCTTTATTGTCGGTTTGGTTACGGAGATTGTGGAAAATATATTTTTTATCCGCCCGCACCACGATGTCGTCGCCGACGGAATTGGCGGGATAGATGCCCCAGACAGCTGTGGGCGACAGGTATGTCTCCATTTTGTTGAGCATCGTTTGTGCATCCTGCCAAAGTTTTTTGGCTTCGTCGCCGTATTCGGGACTTTCCAGTATCGCCGGATAACGACCTTTCAATTGCCACAGCACAAAAAACATATCCCAGTTGATGTATTTTCTCAATTCGGCGACGCTGTGATGCTCCGTTTTTGCGCCCTGCGTCAGAGGCTTTACGGGAGGCTGCGTCTGCCAGTTGATTTTAAACGCATTGGCACGAGCCTGTTCAATGGTCAGATATTTTACCGTTTGCTTTTGTTTATTGTAATTATCGCTCAATTGACGGTATTCCTGATGCATTTTTTCCACAAACGAGTCCTTTTCCTTCGACAGTAACATCCCCGCAATGGGAACGCTCCGCGAGGCGTCTTTGACTTGTATGACGGGACCGCTGTATGCAGGACTGATTTTCATTGCCGTGTGCAGTTTCGACGTTGTTGCGCCTCCAACTAAAAGAGGTATTTTCAGTCCGTGCAATTCCATTTCGGCGGCAACATGTATCATCTCTTCCAGCGAGGGGGTTATCAATCCGCTCAATCCAACGATATCAACCTTTTGTTCGATGGCTGTTTCCACGATTTTCTGCGATGGAATCATCACCCCAAGGTCTATTATTTCGTAATTGTTGCACGAAAGCACCACCGCCACAATGTTTTTCCCAATATCGTGAACATCGCCTTTGACCGTTGCAAGCAGGATTTTACCGGCGCTTTTATTGCTTTCCGTTTTTTGCGCTTCTATCACGGGCTGAATATGCGCAACGGCTCGTCGCATCACTCTAGCGCTTTTAACTACCTGCGGCAGAAACATTTTTCCTGCGCCGAACAAGTCTCCTACCCTGTTCATTCCGCTCATCAGCGGACCCTCTATAATGTCTATCGCTCTGTCGTATTTCGTCAGAGCTTCATCCATATCGGCAATAATAAACGTATCCTGACCTTTTATTAATGATGCCATGATGCGTTCTTCGAGCGACTGCGCTCTTTGTTCGGAGGGGGAGGCGTCGTCGGCGGATTTTGATTTTCCGGTATCGCTAACTTTCAATTTTTCCGCAATATCCACCAAGCGTTCCGTGGCGTCTTTCCTGCGGTTTAGAACGACGTCTTCGACGCTCTCTAACAATTCGGCGGGGATTTCGTCATAAATCTGCAACATTCCGGCGTTCACTATGCCCATATCCATGCCCGCTTTTACGGCGTGATACAGAAAGACGGAATGTATAGCTTCTCTCACGGTGTTGTTGCCTCTGAATGAGAATGAAAGATTGCTGACTCCTCCGCTCACTTTTGCATATTTCAGATGCGTCTTTATCCATCTTACCGTGTTGATAAAATCCACGGCATAATTGTTATGTTCCTCTATTCCTGTTGCGATGCTTAGTATGTTGGGGTCGAAAATAATATCGCAGGGCGGGAAATTCAGTTCCTCGGTTAAAATCCTGTATGCCCGTTCGCATATTGCGATTTTTTTGGCAAACGTGTCGGCTTGTCCCGTTTCGTCGAAAGCCATGACTACAATTGCGGCGCCGTATTCCCTGATTTTGGACGCCTTTTGTTTAAACAGCGTTTCGCCTTCCTTTAAACTTATTGAATTGACAATTGATTTCCCCTGAACGCATTTAAGTCCGGCTTCTATCACTTCCCATTTCGACGAATCAATCATCACGGGAAGTTTTATAATATCGGGTTCGGAAGCGATGCTGTTCAGGAAATGTATCATAGATTTTTCGGCGTCAAGCATGGCGTCGTCCATATTCACGTCAATTATCGATGCTCCGTTTTCGACCTGTTCACGCACCACTTCAATTGCTTCGATGTATTTTTCTTCTTTGATAAGACGTGCAAATTTGCGCGACCCTGCTACATTTGCCCTTTCTCCCACGTTGATGAAGTTCATTTCGGGGGTGATAACCAATTCGTCCAATCCGCTGAGGTGCAAATATCCCTTCTCCGCTTCGGACGGTTGCACAGGTTTTCGGACGGCGGAAGGTTTGGAGGCGATATTTGCGATGACTTTTATATGGTCGGGAGTTGTTCCGCAGCAGCCGCCCACGATGTTTACCCATCGGTTGTTTACAAATTCGGCGATTGTATTTCCCATAGATTCCGGCGACTGTTCGTATTGTCCGAACTGATTGGGCAGTCCGGCATTGGGATGTACGCTAACATAACAGGTTGCAATGGAGGAGAGTTGTTCGACGTATGGTTTCATTTGATCCGCCCCCAGAGCGCAGTTTATGCCTATGCTCAACAGGTTGAAGTGGGCGACGGAGCAAAAAAAGGCTTCGATGGTTTGCCCCGACAGGGTGCGTCCGCTGCGGTCGGTGATTGTTGCCGACACCATTACCGGAATTTCGTGTCCCCGTTTGCGTTGCAGCTCCGACACGGCATATAAGGCGGCTTTAACATTCAGGGTGTCGAAAGCCGTTTCGATCAACAGCACATCAACGCCTCCGTCCCACAAACCATTGATTTGTTCCGTATATGCTTCGGCAAGCATGTCGAAGGTCACCGCCCTGAAAGCCGGATTATTAATGTCGGGCGACAGCGACGCCGTTCTGTTTGTCGGTCCCATTGAACCGGCAACAAAACGCGGCTTTGCAGGATTCCGGTTTGTGTAAGCATCCGCCGTTTCCCTTGCTATGCGGGCGGCTTCAAAATTTAATTTATATGCAAATTCCTCAAGCGCATAATCTGCCTGAGATATTCTGTTTGCGCTGAAAGTATTGGTTTCAACAATATCGGCGCCTGCGTCAAAATAAGCCTCATGTATGCTCCTGACCACATCGGGTCTTGTCAACGACAAAACATCATAATTCCCTTCAAGAGGGATATTGTGATTCCTGAAAATATCTCCCCTGAAATCCTCCTCCAAAAGATTATGCCTCTGCATCATGGTACCCGTAGCGCCGTCAAGTACCAGTATCCGTTTTTCTAACTGTTCTCTTATATTCGATATCATAATATGTAAAAAATGACTGCAAAGATACAAATAAAAGTTAAAAGGTGGAAATCGGAAGTTAGAAATTGGAAGTTAGAAGTTATACCAAACCGCTTTCAAAAAGTATAAAACAGGTCTGTTTCAGGATTGTTTCCGGCTGTGCCGTCGAAGCAACGACCGCAGAGGGGCAGGTCTTGCGCCTGCCCCTGCGGTATGACCTTGCGCGCACCCCTGACAAGGTTTTAAACCCTGTTAGAGGTTGGAAGGCGCACTACTAACAGTGGTTTTCACTTAAGGACTTTAAGGTTTTTAAGGACGATAATATCTATAAGGTCTTTAAAATCCTTAGAATCCTTAAAGTCTTTAAAGACCTTATAGTCCTTAAAGACCTTAAAAGTGAAAAACTACCCCATTTCAACTTGGATTTGCCCAATTGTTCACTAACACTACCCCATTTCAACTTTGATTTGCCCAATTGTTCACTAACACTACCACATTTCAACTTGGATTTGCCCAATTGTTCACTAACACTACCCCATTTCAACTTGGATTTGCCAAATTGTCCACTAACACTACCCCATTTCAACTTGGATTTGCCAAATTGTTCACTAACACTACCCCATTTCAACTTGGATTTGCCCAATTGTTCATCAACACTACCCTGATCCGACTTCGGTTTGCCAAATTGTTCATCAACACTACCCCGATCCGACTCAGGTTTGCCAAAGATTACATCAATACTACCCTGATCCGACTCAGGTTTGCCCAAGATTACATCAATACTGCCATGAATCGACTCAGGTTTGCCAAAGACTGCGATGTTAATCATCTGTAAAAATCCGTCAGACCTGCCTTTGTCTGCGTGCGAAACCGCCTGTTTCAGATCATCATCCCGATCATGGCGGCAGAGATAAGCGCTGCGAGCGTTCCTCCGAGTAAGGATTTCATGCCGAAGGCAGAAAGCGTAGCCCGCTGATTGGGCGCTATGGAGCCGATTCCTCCGATGAGGATTCCTACCGAGGCAAAATTTGCAAATCCGCACAGTACGTATGCCGACAGTATGGCGGATTTTGTTTCGGAAAACACGCCGGCGGACAGCATGTTGGACAATTCGCTGTATCCTACAAATTCCGTGAGAATAATCTTCTGTCCCAACAATTGTCCTACTAAGGGAACAT
>JAISRS010000157.1 GCA_031273485.1 Prevotellaceae bacterium | reverse complement strand
AGCCTCTTATATCGCTTTCGTCGAAACGTCCCATAATTTCGAAGCTGCCGTCGGAGTGAGCGATTCCCAAATCCTGCGTTTCGATAAACGAACATGAATAAATATTTGCCAAATCAATCACATTGACGCCTCCGAGTGTTTCGTCGGGCGCTTTCAGGAACGGGTCTTTGGGGTCACGGATAATTATTTTCATCCACGGAACAGTGTTATATCTGCCATTGCCTACGGAATATGCCTGCGACAAAAGTTCCGTCATGCCGTACTCCGACAAAATTTTATTAACCCCAAATCCCGAACAAATTACGGAATGTAACTTTTCTCTCGTTATTTCTTCTCTTCGTCCTTTCATTCCGCCGGTTTCCATCACCAAAAGTTCCGGAAAACGCATATTGAATTTTTCCAGAAAATCCAGCAGGGCAAAACTTACGCCTATCAGCAGGGTTGGCGTTCCGTTATTTTGGAGGATTTGCAGCGTTTTGAAAAGCGCCTCGTGGTTATTCAAAAAAAATCCCGACAACGGATTTCCCGAATCCGCAATCAATCCCTGCACCATTGTGATAAGCGATGACCCCCGGCGTTCGAGATAAGACGGCAACAGAGCCAGAACGGCGTATTGCGAAACATCTCCGAAAAAATAACGGAATCCTTCGGTATAACTTTTTTTGTAGATATTGGCGTCTGCCACAAAATGTTTACTGACATCAGCGCCTGTTGTTCCACTGCTTGTGAAGACAGTTTGCGGCTCCGAATTTGAGGAATAGACCCTTTTTATCTTGAAAAACTCTATGGGCAAAAAAGGAATATCATTCACCGACAACACCCTTGCGCCTAAAAGCCGGACATATCTCCCATAAACCTCGCAATTGGTCGATTGAAAATTAAAAAGGTCTAAAATCACATCATCATTTATCCTCAGGTCCCGTTTTATAATATCGTCAATATGTATCATATTCACAAAGTTTTAAAAGTTGAAATGTGGATCGTGACGCCAACAGCGACACATATTAACAGAATCTTTAACCACAGAGCCTCTGCAAAAAAAACCACAGAGAGTGAAATGCTTGTCCACAAGAGCGATAAGACGTAAATTTTTATTGATTTCCTGATGCCTCTGTTCCTTTGATATTCTACGATATATTTTCCGAGATATTTATTATTCAGCAACCTGTTCAGCAGCGTTTTTGACCCCTTTGTATAACATGCCACCGTTAGCAACAAAAAAGGGGTGGTTGGCAATAAGGGTAAAAATATTCCAAGAACCCCAAGTGCAAGAAACAGAGTGCCAAGGATGATGAACAATATTCTCATTTTCCCCGAAATGACCTGCAAAACTGTTTTGTGTAAAGCATCATGTTTTTTACCAAAAGGGTTTAAATCCCATTATTTTTTTCACACCGGCAAGAGTTGCCGAAGCGCTTTCGCGCGCCTGTTCGGCTCCGTTTTTTACTGTTTCCGACAAATATTTTTCGTTACTTCTGATGTCCATAATGCGTTCACGTATAGGCAAAGTGATGCGACAAATATCGTCGGCAAGTTGTTTTTTCAGTTCGCCGTAGCGGATTTCTCCCGAATCGTATTTTGCTTTATAAAACCGCACAACATCGTCGTCAGACACTATTTCCAGTATTGTGAACAGATTCCTGACCGGTTCCGACATCGGCGCGTCCGGTTCTGCCGGTCCGCTGTCGGTTACTGCGCGCATAACTTTTTTTCGTATAGTCTTTTCGTCATCTGCCAAAAAGATACCGTTTCCTTCGGATTTTCCCATTTTCCCGGAGCCGTCAAGTCCCGGAACTTTAATTAATTCCGTCCCGAAATTATATGCCGTCGGTTCGGGAAAAAATTCAACTCCGTACATATTGTTGAATCTGCGGGCAAAAACGCGGGTCATTTCCAAATGCTGTTCCTGATCTTTTCCCACAGGCACTTTCGAAGCTCTGTGTATCAGAATATCCGTAGCCATCAATACCGGATAAGTCAATAAACCGGCATTGACATTGTCGGGATGTTTCCGCACTTTTTCCTTGAACGACGATGTGCGTTCAAGCTCGCCTACATACGACCACATGTTCATTAATGTATAAAGTTCCGATACCTCCGGCACGGCGCTTTGTACAAAAATCACCGATTTATCGGGGTCAAGCCCCGATGCAAGATATTCCGCCAAAACAGTTTTCACATTTTCATGAAAATTTTCGGATTTTGGATGCGTAGTTAAAGAATGCAGGTCGGCGATAAAGAAGAAGCACCGGTTTTCGTCCTGCATTTTTATAAAATTGCGCAACGCTCCGAAATAATTTCCCAAATGTAGATTTCCTGTGGAACGTATTCCACTTAAAACAATGTCTTTCATGCTGCTATATATATGTGTGTTTATTTTTTACATCCATTTTCTCAATTCCAACGGTTCTATTGATCAGATATTTATTCCGCTCCGTTGAATTGCGCGAAATAAGTTCGCCTAAAAAACCGGCGAGGAACAATTGTGTGCCTAACATCATTGCCGTCAGTGCGATATAAAAATACGGATTGTCTGTTACCAGAATTGCGGGTATTCCGCTCGACAGGCAGTATATTTTATAGAGTCCCAGCCAAACCGTTGACGCAAAGCCAAGAAAAAACATCAGGCTGCCCACCGCTCCGAAAAGGTGCATGGGGCTTTTTCCGAATTTCGAGATGAACATTATTGAAAGCAAATCCAAATATCCGTATATGAAGCGACTCAGTCCGAATTTTGTTGTTCCGTACTGTCTGGCTCTGTGTTCAACTACTTTTTCTCCTATGTTATAAAAGCCTGCCCATTTGGCAATTATTGGAATATACCGGTGCATTTCTCCATACACTTCTATGGATTTCACAACGTTTCGGCGATAGGCTTTCAGTCCGCAATTCATATCATGGAGTTTCACTCCCGATATTTTGCGGGCGGTTGCGTTATAGAGTTTCGACGGAAGATTTTTAGTTAATTTGCTGTCGTAGCGTTTCTTTTTCCAGCCCGACACCAAATCATATTTTTCTTCAACTATCATTCTGTACAGTTCCGGTATTTCGTCCGGACTGTCCTGTAAATCGGCGTCCATCGTTATAACCACATCTCCGTGTGACGCTTCAAATCCGCAGTAAAGCGCCGCCGATTTCCCGTAATTCCGTCGGAAACTTATTCCTTTTATATTTTTATTTTTTGCGGCGCAATTTTCTATAATCTCCCACGACAAATCGCTGCTTCCGTCGTTTACCATGATAATTTCGTATGAATAGCCATGTTCGGTAACAACTTTTTCTATCCACGACACAAGGTGCGGAATTGATTCTTCTTCATTATATAAGGGTATAATTATTGAAATATCCATAGTTTATATTTTTTTAGTGAATATAGATGTAACAGACGATACTAACAACCCGACTAATAATCCTAAAAACGAGTAAGATAAAACCGCCGTAACAGGGTCGGACATCGGGTCGGAGATATTGGTACTCTGGAATCCCGAATTTTGCATTATCAGTATCGCTTCATTCAAACGTTCTTTGTAGCCCACAGGGTCGATAAATGAAGCAAACGTGTAACCGTACATGCCCAAAATCAGGAAAATAAACATCGAAAGAACTATTCCGAATAATAAAGATTTGCCGTAACTGATAACTCTTTCCAAATATATTTCTCTATAGGATATTGTACTATAGACGATTCCTCCCACAAAAATTAATATTGTTATAAATATTAATGATATGTTCAACACATGCTCCACCAGACTTAATACCGTTAGACTTAATCCCAAAATCAGTCCGTAACTCGCTGCAACTTTTACCATTTATCAGAATTTATATTTAATCAAATTGCCCGCAAAGGTAAACAAAATGTAATTCTAAAAAACAATCAAATATCAAAGACAAAATATTTTTATGGTTATAATGCTGTTTTTCAACCCCGAATCTTATTCGATTCCTGAATCCGCAAATCGCAAATTTGTGAGTTTATGGCTAAATCTTTTTTTTGAGGCGCTATGGATGGAGTTTCGGACAATTTCAACAAAACGTTCATTGGTTTAGACAAAGTTTCCATTGACTTCAATGATTCTTTCATTGAAGTCAATGATTCTTTCATTGACTTCAATGAGGCGTCCATTGGGTTCAATGGACGCTTCATTGAACCCAATGGACGCTTCATTGAGACAAATTGTATGTTATTGTGTATTGCTTCTAAATCCAATCCTTGGGCGTTCGTTTGATTTTTCGTTGATGCCTTCTGTTTCTTTTCTTATTTCCTCATATTTATTTAGTTCTGTAAGAGAAATCGTCGGTTTTTGATTTTTGATGATAAATTCTAATGTTTCCATTGAAATACGCTTGGCTTTATCTCTGATTGTTTTCCGTGAAGCCTCATCAATGAGCAATTTTATATCGCTCGACACGTAATTTTCCGTCAGTGTAGCCAACCGGTCATAATCAATCCCAAAGTCAAGGGGTCTGTCTTTCAGATACAGTTCAAACATGGCTTTTCGTGCTTCAAAATCGGGTGGGGGGATATAAAACCATTTTTCCAATCGTCCTGCCCGAAGTACCGCATTGTCTATCAATCCCGGTTTGTTGGTCGAGCCGATGACGAAAACACCCGATTCGCCGATATTGTCCATTTGAGATAAAAACTCATTTACTTCTCCGCTTTGACTTTGATTGTGTGCGTGTTCACGTTTTGGCGTCATTGCATCCAATTCGTCGAAATAGAGAATGGCAGGCGCTTTTTCCCGCGCTTCCTTAAACAGTTTCCCTATTTTTTCCTGCGTGCCATGGATATAAATACTTGCAATATCGGATGAAACGACTTTTATAAAGTAATACCCCGCTTCTTCGGCAAAGCGTTCGGCGAAAAATGTTTTTCCGCAACCCGGCGGTCCGTACAGTAACATTCCGTTAGGCAGTCCGAGATTATGCCGTTTGTATTCCTCCGGATTTTCAATTACATCAATCACGTCATTCTTCAGTCGGTCTTTCAGTTGCTGCATTCCGGCAATGGCGGCAAATCCCTTGCCTTTCTTTACCGTCGGTTTGACGGGTGAATTATCCCGTTCTTTTGCAGGCATGTTTACCGGAACGATTTCCGTTTCGCCGTTCAGCGCCTGTATAAATTGCTGCGCCGATTGAAAGCGATTTTCGGTGTTTTGTTGCAGGGCTTTGCTCAAAATATCCAAAACAGAATCGTCAAAATCAACAATTCGGTCGGATACATTGGGGAAGGCAAGCGGTTTTTCCCGTGCTTCCAGGATTATTGTTTCTGCGCTTTCTCTCTCCGACCGGAACTTGGAAATGTCTCTGTGCCACGGCGGCATTCCGAACAGCAGGTGATACATCACCGCTCCTGCGGAAAACAGGTCGGACTGCGGCGAAAAGGCGCCTGCCGAAATGCACTCCGATGCGACATAGTTCAGATTCAAGCCTTCTCGATTATACACTTTGACGGACTGATGAAACAGGCGGGCATGACCGAAATCGGTGATTTTTGCCTGTGGAACGTTATTATCCGATAAATCCAGCATGATGTTTTCCGGCGTAATGGCGTTGTGTATGACGGGGTGTTGCAGATTGTGCAAATAATCCAGTCCCTGTAAAACATGCAGCATGAATTGTTTGACATCATACCACAACGAAACGGGTTTGCGTGCCATTTGTTGCGCAAGCGTTTCCCCGACAATAAAATCAGAAACTGAAAAAACATATTTTCTGTTTTCATGTATCAGTTCTCCGCTGTCTTTGTACGATACGATGTTGGGATGCCGGATATTTTTGAGCAACTCTGTTTCTAATAAATTACCTGCTGCATCAAAGGCAGTATGATGCAGCAGGGTATAGTTGAACAGTTTTAGAAAATACAGTTTGTTGTCCTTGCCTTTTACGCGGTAGGTTTCGGCGCTGCTTCCCTTTTTGATAAAGAACTTTACGGTGTATTTATCATCAATAAGAAAGTCTTTTTGAAGAGTTTGTTTTATCTCGTTCATTTTTTTTATTCTAATGTGTCTTTCGGTTTTTCACTTTCGGGCATTAATGCAAATATTTCCACTAATATCGGTCGGATTGCGGCTTTTTTTCCTGCGGCTGCCAGTTGCAATCCCTGATTGATGAGTTGCCGCGCTTTGCTCGCATTTTTCCAGTGGTACGACCCGAAATTACCGTCTATATAATTCAGGAATTGAACATCCATTGCATTGTCGGTAACTGTATTGCGAAGATTAAAATCTAATGAATTCATGTCGCTGATCAGTTCTTTTGCTTCTTTTTGATTTTTTTCTTTTATGATTTGGTCTATTTTCTCCTTATATTCCCGGATGTGTGCATCTACCTTATCCATATTTAAGCGATCCTGCTCTCCAAGGGTTTTAATTTTAGCGATTAAATCTTCCAGTTCATAGAAAGTATCTTTCAGTTCTTTTTCTATTTTGGGCCATTCTTCTGTTTTTTCAACGCTGTCCAGTATTAACAGTTCTTTGCGCAAGCCGTCCAATATTTTCAATTTACCGTCGGCGCTTCCCTTTTCATTGTCCAGCTGTTGTTCGAGTGCGCACAGTTTTTCAAAAATATCATTTGCATTTAACCGTTTTGCCGTCGTTTTTGCCTGGTCAATTTCCTTTTGCAGCCAGTTGTTGTCCGGTGCGTCCTTTTGTTTAATTTCAATTTTCAGTTCTTCCGTATGTTCCAGTAGCGGGAAATAGGCGGAAAAGTGCATGATGCGCGATTTATCCACTTTGATGGTGATATCCACCTCGCTTCCTTCGGGCAGCAGTGCCGGAAGGGTTTCGCCGGTTATGATAACGTCCGCCACAAGATTGTTTAATGTCGGATTAGTACCGTCCGCATTGTAATCCCCTTCATAGACGGGAATACGGATGATGTCCGCAGCTACTCCCGGTCGTATGGCGCTGCGGGTTTTTAACCCGTTTCTGACACCTGTTGCCGGAAATCTTTTATTTTTTTCCAGTCCCTGTACAGGCGTAAACAAATCTTTTTCTTCCGTCGCAAAATATTTCACTATTCCGATATGGTAGGGTAGTACCTGCATCCCGTCAATACCGATTCCCTGTAGAATATTGAACTGGTCGGGTTCGCATGCCAGCCGGTTGCCCTGTATGTCGTAAACATGGATGCTGAAAACATTGGAACGTCCTTCCACAAGCAGAACTTCTATCAATGACGCTTTTTCGCCGACTGGTTTTTTCCCGCTTGACCAACCGCCTTCGGAACGGACAAGTTCGACAAATATTTTATCGGGAAAATTGCCCGTCGATTTTTCTTTCAGCACTTTTATATTGACTAATGCCTCCTGTTCAACCGTAGTGGCTTCATATTTCACGTCTAATTGCAGTTTGGTTGTATCGCGGGTTGTTTCCCGAATTTCGTCGGACACGGAAATTGTAGAAGCAAACAAAGTAGCTCCTCTTGCCACCACTGTCATGGGGTCAACGGAAGTATCCATTTTTTCCGTAATTTGTTCTTTCAGCATTTTTCGTAACACAGGCGAATAGGTGGGTCCTCCTACCGGAATCAGGGAAACTATATCCGAACTTTTCAGGTTATTGCGCCTCAATAAACCCTTGGTAATATCAATAGCTTTCTGAAAAACAGGACCCAATACCCGTTCCATATCTGCCGAAGTGATTGTTATATCTATTTCGGGTTCTTCTCCGTTTTTGTCTTCAAAGGGTAAATCGCCCAGGTTGGATATAATGGAATAACTTTCTTGAAATGACATTTGGTTTTTAGCTTCTTCCGCAAAAAATTTCAAAGCCGCCCGCAGCATTTGCCGTTTGTCGGAGTTGTTCAGTACAAAATCAAGGGCATAATTTTTCTGCAAATGAGGGATGATAATCTGGTCAACAATTGCTTCGTCCAAATTTTTTCCGCCTAACCAGTTGTCGCCGTCGGTATCTTTCACGGACAGAATCCCTTCTTCCGATTTAATCAGTGCGGCGTCAAAAGTTCCTCCTCCGAAATCGAACACTAACCAGAAACCGTCTTTGGACATTGCCCCTAATCCATAAGCGGTGGCGGCGGCAACCGGTTCCTGCAACAGTCGAACCTGTTTGAATCCGGCTAATGTTGCCGCCTGCATGGTGGCTTCAATTTGTTGTCCCTGAAACTTGGCGGGGATGGTGATAACCACCGACGAAACATTTTCATCCTGAATCAGGGATTTCAATTTTTTCAACACTTCGGCAGAAAGTTCTTCCGATGAAAAAGAGCGTCCCGCATTGAAACTTTCATATTTATGCGTAGTTCCCATTGTACGTTTAAATTCGATGAAAGTGTTGGTTTTACCTGTTTCAAAGGTTTTCAATGCTCTTAAGTTGTCATTTTTCATGACGTTAAAAGCGGGATCTCCCACCAGTACACCCTTCTGTTTGATGATGAAATTAACACACGAAGGAAGCGTGTCTTTCAGTGTGTCTGTTTTTTTAATTACCGGGACGCCGTTTTCCATTCTTGCAATGGCGGAATTGGTAGTTCCCAAATCAATTCCGTAATCAATTTTATTTCTCATGATTTTTTTATATTTAAAAATTTATACTCCTATAGATACTTCTATCTGTGCCGCCTGAATCATTTTATCATTATAATTTACCTGCGGTTTGATGATTTTTGTGATGATTTCTTCATCTGCTTTCAAATTTTCATCCGGTATGGAATTAATAATGATAACTTTCAT
>JAISRS010000154.1 GCA_031273485.1 Prevotellaceae bacterium | reverse complement strand
GCCGTTCCCGAAAACGAAATCGACGCGACGGTTTTAGGGCAGCAGGCATCGGTTGATGTCCCCGCGCTGGGTAACAAAACATTTAGCGGGAAGATAGAACAAAAAGGTATTTCAGCCAACCCCGTTTCCCATACTTACGAGGTAAAGATTGGCATCAACAATCCGCAACTTAAACTGATGCCCGGCATGGTCTGCAAAGTCCTTCTGAAACAAAATACCTCACAAACGGTAATCATCGTCCCCAATCGCACCGTACAGGTTTCGCACGAGGGCAAACACTTTGTATGGCTTGCCGAAGAAAACATAGCCAAACGACGCTTCGTGCAGACAGGCACACTCAGCAATGAGGGCGTAACCATTACCGACGGCTTGTGCACAGGAGATAAGCTGATAGTGGAAGGCTATCAAAAAGTAAGCGAAGGGATGAGGATTAGCTATTAAGAGAAGAAATATAGACGGTTAATATATAAATCAGCATTGGGCTATTTTAGTGTGCGTTACGGTTTTTCCCAAACAGTAATACTTTTTCTCAAAGGTACACGCCCGAATTTTGCCATTTGCTGGCTACTGTTCCCTTTTTGCTGTTTCAGAGAATAAACTTTAACGGGTTTGAATCCAATTTGTTCGGCTAATTCGGTTGAAATAAAATCTACTGAAATTACCTCTCCACCATAACGAACGTTATCATTGACAAAGGCAACTTTTGCTCCCGATTTGCACAAACGAAACAATTCCGCGTAAATAAAAGTCAGTTCGGTAAAATAACCATCCACCATTCGCAAAACGCCTTTGTTGTTAATATCGCCGTTTTTACTTCTTTCTGTCAAAGAATGATTTATTTCAGATAGCGTTTTATTGCCATCAATGATTTGCATTATTCTATTAAAATCATCTTCTTTTCCCAATGCGATGTAATTTCCTCTTATGCAGTCGATTTTTGGCTTATTTTCAACTGTACAGGATAACAGTTCCTGTCTCAACCGTTTGATTTTGTCGTCTGTAATGCCTAAATAAGCCAGTTCCAAAGCGTAAGTTCTCGTATAATCATAACGATTGCAGTAAGGAGGTGAAGTAATTACACCACTCAATATATTACTTTCGAGTTTTGGCAATTCGTGAAGTGCATTCCCCTCGACAAACTGCAACTTTGATTCAGTTGGACGGGAATTTCTTTGAATGGATAAAATATCGCCGTAAACACTGTTTAATTCATCCGACAGCGATTGTTTTAAAGACGGTAAGTTACCTTTGTCCAACCGTATAACCAATGGTGTTTTGCCGTTTCGTTCGCGATATTTTGCCGATTCAATCATTTTTTTGCTGCGATAATCCCATCGCAAAAATTGCCCGTCCTTGGCTGTATAACTTACTTTTTCCAATGAATTGAGCATACAAAGCGTTACGAGATTTTTGGCAACTTTAGAGTAACCGGTTTTATTATTCCAGTCTGTAAAAAAAGCAATTTCCTTAGCGGTAGTGTCAGGATAAGCACCATCGGTAATGGTAACATATTCCGTCCGTCTGTCGTAGTTTTCAGGTAGTGATAAATTTTCAATTTCTGAAATAAGTCGTTTTATTTCAGACAAATCATAATCAAAAACCGATTGCTTGGCTTCAATAGCGATTTTGGACATCGGTAAAACATCAAATCCTATGCTGTTTATTCCTCGCATTTTACAAACCAGCGAAGTCGTTCCCGAACCGACAAACGGGTCTAAAACAGTGTCGCCGACTTGTATGTTAAATTCTTTTAGCAATCGTTTAACCAAATCAGCGGAAAATCCCTCTTTGTATTTCAACCAGCGGTGCAAGCAGTCATTTTTACTTAGTTGATAACTAACACTTCGGCGATTAAAATCGTTTGAAACGACCATTATTTCAATAAATTTCTGTTCCAAATTCATCCTTGCCGACTGCTGCCCGAAATTATCGGCGGAGAAATTGTCAACTTGCCATCGTTCGGAAGCTTGAGGAGATATATCAAATAAACTCAATTGTTCCATGTTTAAAGTTTTAATAGCCAATCGCAATAATTTACAAGCTGCCCGTCAATAGTCAGGTTGGCAGCATTTGAAAGCGTTTTGTTTTGTAGCTGAGCAAAAATTTCCGTTGCCATTTTCTTTTCAATAGCCGCTGCAACAAACGAAGTTTGTATTTTCAAATTGTGTTTTGCAAAAGCTTCACGGATTCTGTTTAATGCGGTATTGCCTGTTTTCCAATGTTCGTCTGCTCCTGCGGGATCAATGCCGCCCTTGAGTTCACCCAGCATGATGATTTTTTCGGGCGTATTTACAATTTCTCCGTTGTTATATTCTTCAATATCAGCAGAGAAAAGGCAAATGTCAATATTGTTGTTCACAATGGGGATATGCAAATTGAAAGACAATATACGAGTTTTGCCATTTGGATTGTTCCACGAAATTGCTTTTAATTGCTCTTCAATTGAAAAATCGTTATTCGGCATTTCTTCCCAAATGTTGGTTTTGTTATCAAGCCATTGATAACTAATGCCTGAAACTGAAAGATTTGACAAAATCGTTCTAACAAATTTTTGTTGGGCAATAGCACCGACAATATTTCGCATTAATCCGCCCAGCGAATCGCCTTTTATCAGTAAATATCTATAAACTACTTCATCAACAAAGTATTCGCCCGCAGGTTCAAGAAAATTTTCGATTAAACTCAAAATTGCTTTGTCCTTATCTTCTTCGGTAAAATAATGCACGGCTTTATCCGATAATCCCGCTGCGGTCAAAAGAGCAGGTTTGATATCGTTGATTTGCAGTAAATCTTTTGCTGTTTTCGCTTTTGA
>JAISRS010000284.1 GCA_031273485.1 Prevotellaceae bacterium | reverse complement strand
AAAGAATTTGCGGCGATTGCGCACAGGGCGGAGGCGAACCGTCAGATAGCCGACGCCCTGCGCTATTATTACTGGGCGCTGATGCTCCTGCAAAGTCATCCCGACGCGGGTTCCATGACTGCGGAGGCGGACGGCGGCACGCAAAAATTGGATGTGTATCTGCCGAATCGGATTAACGCGATATTTGCCGATATTGCCTTCGCCGTATCGGGCAGGGAGGCGGACGAAAATCTGACGCGCTACACTCTGCGGGTTACCTGCAGGGGACAGCCGGCAGCCAACTGCGACTATTCGTTTTTCGACGGACGGAGCTGGTCGCTGCCGGTGAGTGCAAAGGACGGGCTGGGTATCGCCGAAATGTTCGGAAATAGCGCTCTCCACAGGGAAATACGTGTCAAGACGGAATATGCTTTCGAGAACGAATGGAACATCGACAGCGAGGTGAAAGATGTGCTCGGCAAGGTGGAACCGGTGATTCTTCCCAAAAGCTACATCACGGTTTCTCTCGACGAAGCAAAACAGCCGGCTGCCAATGCTGCGACCGCCCTGTCCGCCGGCGGGAAGACCGCCGCCGTAGCGGATAAAGTCGATACACCCGAAACATCCGTAGAATCGACAGGCGTTATGTCTGCAATTAAAACCGTTCAAGTGGCGGACGGAACTCCGTATTTGCCGATGCTGGAACGGGTGGAAAACGCCATCCGCACGAAAAACTATGCTTCGGCGCGCGACTGTTTCACCGACGAGGGCTACGACATATTCACGAAGCTGGTACAGTACGGACGGGGCGTGATTCTTGTCAAACCGGAGTATTCATTCATGAAATTTGAAGACGGCATTATGGCGCGCTCCATGTCCATGCGGTTCAGTTTCAGCGGCAACCGCCGCACCTTTGTCGAAGACGTGGTATTCGATATTTCGCAGAGCGAGGGGAAAATACGCTCGCTTTCATTTGCTCTGTCGGGAAAAGTGTGCGAAGAAATCCTGAAACACGAACAGTGGGGCGAATATTCACGCGTTGCAATCATTCAATTTATAGAAAACTATAAAACGGCTTATGCCCTGAAACGACTTGATTATATTGAGTCTGTTTTCTCGAATAACGCATTGATTATAGTCGGAAAAATAGTGAAGGCATACGCCGGCGAAAACATGGTCACCACAAATCAGGTAAAATTGACGCAATTCAGCAAGGAGAAATATATCAGGCATCTTACCACGGTTTTCGGAAGCAACGAGTACGTAAACCTGAAGTTCACCGACATCAGCGTCAAAAAGGCGGGCGTGGGCGGCGAAATATACGGTATCCAACTGAAACAGGATTATTTTTCCACAAACTACGGCGACACAGGCTATCTCTTTTTGATGGTGAACCTGAACAAAACAAACGAACCGGTGATTCATATCCGCACATGGCAGCCGGAAAAAGACCCGAATTTCGGGGTGTATGACATTTCACATTTTTAGTTGAGAGTTGAGAATGGGAATTGGCACGCAGATGACGCAGATTTTAAGGATTTACGCAGATTTTGATTCGGGGGTGCGCAAAGTAATAATAATAAATTTTTAATAACACAGTTCTAATTTTTAAATTAAAGTAAATGAGTAAAATGAATCAAACGAATCAAATGAATCACCTTATTAATGATAGTGATTGGTCTACAATGTGTGGATTGATTAAAAATAACCGGACACTCGAGATTCTGAAAGACATTTATTGTCTTAATTTCACAAATTATTGCAAGAATGAACGGTATTTGCATCACTATTTTTCCGAAAAAATTCAAAAACATTATCCGATTTGTTATGATGATTCGAATAAATGCAGATTACACCCCGAATGGGCGACCGGAGGAGAATACAAAAAAAGGGGTAACGAATATGTCATTGACGATAACGACGGAACTAAGGGGTTTATTGATTTTACGATAGGTAATTATAGTAGCCTCGAATTGGGACTTGAATTTAAAGTCATGTCCAGTTGGAAATTTCAGTCTATCGTTTTTGACTATATGAAATTGTTGGATTGCACAAATCCGTTACCGGAAGTTATTTCTTTTTCAATTATTTATCGGGACAAAGAGCTATCCGGACAATTGACATTAAACAGGATAAATGAAACAATTAGGGCATTAAAAACACGACTTGATAAGAGACTCGCAACAACCAGACCTTTTTTATTCTGGATCATTGAAATAACGTCGCAGGAGAAACGATTTTGGTATTGCAACGATCTTAATACGGGATTTATAGAAATCCATTAAATAAATTAAAAATCAAAATCAGATGAATCAAGTAGAAAAATTAATCAATGCATCTTTGAAAGAAGTTCTACACAGTCAATTAAAATGAAAAACAAATTATTAAAACATGTCGTCGCAGTCGCTCTGCTATTAATCGGCAATGCGGTTGCCGCGCAGGAAATAGCGGTCGAAAGTTTTACAGCAGATGAAACCGACCAGACGGCGCGTGTCGCCTCGCCGCGCAAAGACCAAAACGGCAAGGTATGCGCCATTGTAAAAATAGAAACGGTTTTGCTGTTGCAGGATTTCAATTTCGATGCCGGTTCGTCGGGCATTGCGCATACCGAGCAAAAAGCCGGTGAAATATGGGTGTACCTTTCGCCCGGAACGCTGCGACTGACCATTCAGCACACACATCTGGGCGTTATTCGCAATTATCAGTTCGGCGAAGCGTTGAAAGAAGCAACGGTATATATCATGAAACTGAAATCTGGCAGAGTGACAACCGTTATAGAGGCCAATGTCGCTCTTCAATACATCGAAATAGTCTGTGCCGAAGAGGGCGCAACCGTCAGGATAGACGACACCGAGCCGGAGCCTTTCGTCGAAGGCAAATTCCAAAAACTGCTGTCGTACGGGAAACACAAATACACGGTGGAAGCTCCCGGATATCACCCCGAAAGCGGCATGGCGGAAATCACGGCGCAAAAATCCGAGCCTGTCAAAATTGCGCTGAAACCGAAATTCGG
>JAISRS010000210.1 GCA_031273485.1 Prevotellaceae bacterium | reverse complement strand
CGTCGGGCTTCGGCACGGGGCAGTTGCCCGACAAGGAAGGGCAGATGTACCATGTCGGCATCGACAATTTTTACCTGATACCCACCGCCGAAGTGCCGGTAACCAACATTTACCGCGATATGATTTTGAATGCAGCGGAACTGCCGGTGAAATTAACGGCTTACACGCCCTGTTTCCGCAGGGAAGCCGGCTCGTACGGAAAAGACGTGCGCGGGCTGAACCGCCTGCACCAGTTCGACAAGGTCGAAATTGTGCAAATCCGCTTGCCGCAACAGTCGTATCAGGCGCTGGACGAAATGGTGCAACACGTGGAAAACTTGGTGGCGAGCCTTGGGTTGCCCTACCGGATTGTCAAACTCTGCGGCGGCGACATGAGTTTCACCTCCGCCCTGACTTTCGACTTTGAAGTGTTTTCGGCGGCGCAGGAACGGTGGCTCGAAGTCAGTTCGGTGTCCAATTTCGAATCGTTTCAGGCGAACCGGCTGAAATTGCGCTACCGCGATGAAAACAAAAAAACACAACTGGCGCACACCTTGAACGGAAGCTCGCTGGCGTTGCCGCGCATTGTCGCCGCCCTTTTGGAAAACAACCAATGTGCCGAAGGCATCCGCATCCCAAAAGTATTGCAACCCTACACCGGATTTGCACAAATACAATCTGTAAATCCGTAAATCTGTAAATTTCCGTGCCGAATCTTTCAAAAATACAGAAAACGCCGCCGCCTGCCGAGCGCGTTATCATGGGCATCGACCCGGGCACGACTGTTACGGGCTACGGGATTATCAGCGTGTCGGGCAGTACGGCTTCGCTGGTGGTGTTGGGCGTTATCGAACTGTATAAATATGACGACCATTACCGGAAACTGCAACGCATTTTCGAGCGCGTAACGCAGTTGATTGAGGAGTACAAGCCCGGCGAACTGGCGATTGAAGCGCCGTTCTATGGAAAAAATGTACAGTCGATGTTAAAGTTGGGGCGGGCGCAGGGCGCGGCCATGGCTGCAGCGCTGGCGCAACATCTCCCCATTGCCGAGTATGCGCCGCGGAAAATAAAATTGGCTATCACCGGACAGGGCGCAGCATCAAAGGAACAAGTAGCGAAAATTTTGCAAAATTTATTAAAAATAAAAGAGCTTCCCAAAGACTTGGACGCTACGGACGGCTTGGCTGCCGCCATGTGCCACTTCTTCCAAAGCAATCGCCCTGCCGCCGGGGCATCGTACAAAAGTTGGAAAGACTTTATCGGCAAAAACCCCGGCAGGGTGAAAAGATAGGTTCATAGAGGCATCCTAAAAGCAAAACGAAACTTCCTGAAAACTGCATATTCGGACCGTGCCCGTAATTAGGGCTAAAACAAAATCTCAGGCAGATGTTGCCCGGGCTTCGAGAACGCCTCAACAAGTAAGGAACGACTACATAGAAAAGTTAGCGACAAGCGTTCTGTGCAATCTGTAAAAATCTGTGGGAACAATTAAATCCCTGCACGGGTTACGGGCAGAAGTCGCAAACGCCGTCTGTCCGGTACTTGTTGTAGCGATAGCGTCGATTGTAGCGGCTGTCGACCTTTCGCGCGAAATAATAGCCGATAGCAATTTCGTGTCCGCCAAAATATTTATAGCTGTCTTGATTAAGTCCGAAGTCGAACGCATAGCTCAGCGTCATCTGGTTGGTAACAAATATCTCGGTCATCACGGCACCCGAGTAGAGTTCGTTCAGGGTTCCCCATGACTCGTTTTTCCCAAACGGCTGGTCGGTACGGAAACAGAGCCCCACCCAGAAGCGGTCGAAAAAGAGGAGGGCGGCCGTGAGGTCGATATGCGAGGGGGCCGCAAAATCGTCTTGCCACATAAGCGAGGGGCGGAAGGTGAGCCGTTCCGAGAGCGGAATCGAAAAGCCGGCGGTCAATACGGCATTCCACGTGGAAAGGGGAATGATAAAATCGTCGATGACCTGCCCCCCCAAGATACGTCCATCGGTGATGTTGCGCGCCGAAAGCCCCGCATAGAAGACCGACGAGCCATAGTAAACGCCGATGTTCAAATCGGGCGTCCATCGGTTGCGAAGGCTTTGGATGACGGGATCGACCGGCTGAAAGGGGCGCAGGGTGCTGTAGTCGAGACTGTAGTATTTGGCGCCCAGCGAGAGACCGAAGCTGAGGTCGGCCCTGTCGAAGCGGAGGCGGTAGGCATAGGCTGCGGCTACGGAATTGATGGCCAGCGCGCCCATCCGCTCGTCGGAAAACGCGAGCCCGACGTTTGTGCCATTGGCGAGGTGTCCGTCGATAGCGAAGGCGAAATACTGCGGCGTTCCGGCCTGCATCCACTGGTTGTGGTAGAATACCTGTGCATAGCCTGTTTCGCGGTAGCCGGTGTAGGCGGGGTTGACCAACATACCGTTGATTAGATATTGGCTATACTGCGGGATTTGCTGCGCCACCGCCGTTGTTGCCGTCAAACACAGGCAGACCAACGAGAGGGGCGCTTTTTTCCCCGCCCAGGTACGAAGGGCGTAAAGTAGAAGAGAATGTTTCATTTTTCATTCGTTAGGGCGTTAAAACGGGGCAAAGATAATCATTTTTTTGTTTTGCCGGTTCTTTGATTCGGATAGCAAACGTAAATCCTTTGCATTCATCTTCTTTTTAGGAAGATGCCGCAGGGATGAAAGGATAGGGATAGGGGGGCGGTAATAGATTTTATAGAATTTTCCGTTGTTGTCGACTCCTTGTTCTATCAGGTTTCGGTTGCCGTGAATGTGAATGTCGAAGTTTTTGTCTAATCTTGTTTGATTTTTTGGAAACCATCTTTCAATATCTGTAAGAAGGTTGCATTTCTTGCTTTTGCATCTTTAATAAAAGCATCAATAGATAATATATAAACATTTGTCAAGTAAAAGTCTTCATCTTCAACGTTTAGATAAATTTTTTCTTCATTATAATATAGACTGTCTTTTGAATATAAAGGTCTATACCCCGAATTTTTTAGGGATAATTTAAAATCATCATTGAATTCGACTATACCATAAAACCATATTCTTTGTATTTTATTGGGATAATATTTCATTAAATTTGTTGCTCTTCGTTTTAATTGATTTATAACTTCTTCTGTTCTTTCTATCTTTATTCCTCTCTTTTTTAGTTCAATAATAATAACATCTACTTTTTTATTCTCATTCTCTTTATCGTCTATGTTATCAGAAAATATTATGGCAACGTCTGGGGTTTTTGTATCTTTTTCATTTGAAATGTTTTGTGTTATCTCCTCAACAATATCTTTCATAGATTTATTACTCATTGCTGTATTATATGTCATATATTTTTCATCCAATAACCATAAATTATTTTGATATATATATGACAAATCTGTATTATCCTTTAAAACAGTACCTTTGGGCAAAATAATATTATGAAGGACTTCTTCGGAATCTTCTTTTGTTATGGTCTCTAATCTGTTTATAATTTTTTCTCTGAAAAGAACATACTCGCTTAAAGACCGAGAAGAAAGTTCTAATGCTTTATCATACTGTTTAGTATCAAGATTGCTTGCCTCTAAAATTTCTTTTTGGTCTCGCAAAAACTTACCTTGAGCATCTTCTATTGATTTTGAACGAGCAATTACTCCTATTTCATCTTCTTCAAAATAACCTATTAAATGTGGATATGTTTTATTTAAAGATTCTTTAGATTGCTCTTTTTTCTTTTTAATATGGGGAATTTCTCTTTGTATTATTTCTGAGATTTTCTCTCTGAATTTTTTTACAACTATTCTTTTTTGAGTTTCAGTTAGAGCAAGTATTTCTCTTGAAGGATCTGTTTGTCCAATAAATGCTGTAGAATTTAGCAGAAATACAGAATTATATCCTTGTAGATTTTCGATAGAAATCACATCTGATAAGTCATAAGTTCTGTTATCCACACACAATGCGGTAATCAATAACGGGTCTGTTATTACTTCTTGCTTTTTTATAGAATAATGCACTTCACTTTTAGTAAACATATCCAACATTGCTAAGTCCACAGGCTCAATAAGAAGAGTCGGAATATCGGATACAGAAATATGTGTTTCTCTTTTTCCTATTTGCTGTCCTTTTTTTACTGTTTTAACATCTAATTTTATATTTATATCTATATCTTTGTTGCGTTGTTTTAGTAAGTATAAAACAGGATAAAATTTATTCAGTAGCATTGTTCGTATATGCTCTGGAAATATAGTACTGTAACTGTTTAGTTTTTCTAAAGTGCAATTTTGAAACGTAATCGTAGTGCCATAACCAGTTTCATTTAGAATGGATTCATTCATATCAGAATTGTGTTCATCGAAATCGGTATCATAAGTAAAAGTTCTTTGTTTACTGCCATATTTACTTGATATACTGATTTTATCAAAGTGACATAAATAAACCAATCTGCCTACACCTCTATGAATATCATCTCCTTCTACAGTCATCAATTTACAGAATTTTTTATATCTTTCGTCAGAAAATCCCACACCATTATCTGTAATTTTGATAACAAGAGTTTTGGACTTGTCAAGTGCATCAATAGCAATTTCAACATCAATTTTTGAGGCATCAGCATCAATAGAATTGTGTATTGCTTCTATAAATATATTTTCCAAAGAAGGACTTTTATAGAAATACTTCATTGCTTGTCTAATGGCTAAATCTTATTTTGAGGTGCTATGAATTTTTCTAATACTTTTGTTGGAATAAAAAAGTCATACAAATGGGACGTAAAAAGAAAGAACGGGAGCCTGTAGAGAAGTTATTTTCTA
>JAISRS010000129.1 GCA_031273485.1 Prevotellaceae bacterium | reverse complement strand
AATGTTTGGATAGTTATTAATAATTAATAACTATGCCGCTTATGCGTATAACATTAATTGATAGAAACATATAGTCAAATTTACACATGGTTATTAACTTTTTTACTCCAATTTAGGTTCAATCAGGTTAATTCGGTGACGAAAGAAATTCGCGGATAAGAAGTATAGAAAAAACATTTGCCGTAAGAAAACTTACGGCAAATGGATAATTAATGTAATATAAATTAAATTAAAATTTAATCTAATTTGATGCTCAGGCACAAGCCTTGTAATTCGTGAATCAACACGTTCAATGATTCGGGTATTCCCGGAACAGGCATATTATCGCCTTTAACTATTGATTCGTAGGCTTTGGCACGACCAACAACGTCATCCGACTTGATTGTCAAGATTTCCTGCAATATGTGTGCAGCGCCGAAGGCTTCGAGCGCCCATACTTCCATTTCCCCAAAACGCTGACCTCCGAATTGAGCTTTACCTCCAAGCGGCTGTTGCGTGATAAGAGAATACGGACCAATGGAACGGGCATGCATCTTATCGTCCACCATGTGACCGAGTTTAAGCATATAGATAACTCCCACTGTAGCGGGCTGGTCAAACTGTTCGCCTGTTCCTCCGTCGCGGAGATACGTTCTGCCATAGCGAGGGATATTTGCCTTATCGGTATATGAATTAATATCATCCAGACTTGCTCCGTCGAAAATGGGAGTGCTGAATTTTTCGCCTAATTCCTTACCTGCCCATCCCAGCACGGTTTCGTATATCTGACCCAGGTTCATACGCGAGGGTACGCCCAGAGGATTTAATACAATATCAACAATCGAACCGTCTTCCAGGAACGGCATATCTTCGTCGCGTACAACGCGGGCAACAATACCTTTGTTTCCGTGACGTCCAGCCATCTTGTCCCCCACGCGGATTTTCCTCTTTTTGGCTACATATACTTTAGCCAATTGAATGATACCGGCAGGAAGTTCATCTCCTATAGTGATATTATATTTTTTACGCTTAACTTCGGCATCCAGTTCCTTATACTTTGCGAGATAATTGTGAATCATTTTCTTGATCAGGGTATTTTTCTCCTTGTCCGTTGTCCACTTATTAGGATTGACTACGTTGTAATCAATGGATTGAAGCGATTTGATTGAAAATTTTTCTCCTTTTGCAACCACTTCCGCTCCATAATAATCCACCACAGACTGGGATGTTTTACCTTCAACCAATTTGAACAATTTATCTATTAGCAGATTGCGAATTTTATTATTTTTCTTTTCAAATTCATTATCTACTTCTGCCAACAATACTTTTTCGCTCTGTCGGGAACCTTTTTTTATTTCTTTTTGCGCTCTGGAGAACAGTTTTCTGTCGATCACCACTCCGTGCAGCGACAAAGATGCTTTAAGAGAGGCGTCTTTAACATCTCCGGCTTTATCTCCGAAGATAGCTCTCAACAGTTTTTCTTCGGGCGACGGATCGGATTCTCCTTTGGGAGTAATCTTACCAATCAGAATATCACCCGGTTTAATGATAGCCCCGATGCGGATTAAGCCATGTTTATCCAAATCTCTGGTCGAATCTTCGCTCACATTCGGAATGTCGGAAGTAAGTTCTTCGGCTCCTCGCTTGGTATCCCGCACCTCCATTATATATTCGTCGATGTGGATTGAGGTGAAGACATCTTCACGAACCAAACGTTCCGAAAGCACAATTGCATCTTCAAAGTTATAGCCTTTCCAGGGCATGAATGCAACTTTCAGATTTCGTCCGAGCGCCAATTCTCCATTTTCGGTAGAATATCCTTCGGTTAGGATTTTGCCTTTAGCGACCTTTTCGCCTTTTCTTACGATTGGACGGAGATTTACGCATGTATTTTGATTTGTTTTAAGATATATGGGCAACCTGTATATCGTAATTTCGGGGTCGAAGCTGACGAGTTTGTCCAACTCCGTCATTTCGTAGCGCACATGTATTTCTCTTGCATCTACATATACTATCTCGCCTTTTCCCGCTGCAACTATCTGTGTGCGACTGTCCTTAACAACATCTGCTTCTATGCCTGTTCCTACAACGGGCGATTCCGGAGAGATCAAGGGCACAGCCTGACGCATCATGTTTGAACCCATCAATGCACGGTTGGCATCGTCGTGTTCGAGGAAAGGTATGAGCGATGCGGCAATGGAAGCGATCTGATTAGGAGCGATATCCATCATATCAACGCTTTCTATCGGCGCCAGGGGATAATCGGATTCTATGCGCGATTTCACTTTATCCTGCACAAAACTGCCATCCTCGCCCACATCGGCATTAGCCTGCGCTATCATCTTATATTCTTCATCTTCGGCACTCATATAAAGCACGCCTTCGGGCGAAAGATCCACTATTCCGTGATGAACGGTTCGATAGGGGGTTTCGATAAAGCCGAGATCATTGATTTTGGCATAAACGCAAAGCGAAGAAATAAGACCGATATTAGGACCTTCGGGGGTTTCTATCGGGCATAAACGTCCGTAATGGGTATAATGCACGTCTCTTACCTCAAATCCTGCACGTTCGCGCGACAAACCTCCGGGTCCAAGCGCCGACAGGCGGCGTTTGTGAGTGATTTCTGCCAGAGGATTGGTTTGATCCATGAACTGTGACAACTGGTTTGTTCCGAAGAACGAGTTTATTACCGACGACAGTGTTTTGGCGTTGATAAGGTCTATAGGCGTAAAGACTTCATTATCTCTCACGTTCATGCGTTCGCGTATTGTTCGCGACATACGCGCCAGACCTACGCCGAATTGATTTGCAAGCTGTTCTCCCACAGTTCGCACACGACGGTTACTCAAGTGGTCGATATCATCCACATCTGTTTTTGAGTTGATTAACTGTATCAGATATTTTATGATTGCAATGATATCTTCCCGTGTCAGCACTTTTAAATCGGGCGCTGTTGATAGATCTAACTTACGGTTTAATCTGAATCGACCTACTTCTCCCAGATCGTATCTTTTGTCGGAGAAGAAAAGTTTTTCAATTACGTCCCTTGCCGTAGCCTCGTCGGGCGGTTCGGAGTTACGCAACTGGCGATAGATATACACAACTGCTTCTTTTTCCGAATTGGAAGGGTCTTTTTGCAGAGTGTTGTATATTATCGCATAATCGGCAATATTTGCCGATTCTTTATGAATCAGTATTGATTTTGTTCCCGATTCGATAATCAACTCTATATGATCTTCTTCCAGAACGGTTTCTCTATCGATCATTACTTCGTTACGTTCGATAGATACAACTTCTCCGGTGTCTTCATCAACAAAGTCTTCGATCCAGGTTTTCAAGACACGCGCCGCCAATTTTCGTCCTAAAACTTTATTGAGCGCCGGAACGGATACTTTTACTTCATCGGCTAAGCCAAAGATTTCGAGTATATCTTTGTCATTTTCAAAACCAATGGAACGTAAAAGGGTTGTTACCGGCAACTTCTTTTTTCGGTCGATATATGCGTACATCACGTTGTTGATGTCCGTGGCAAATTCTATCCACGATCCCTTAAAGGGGATTATGCGGGCGGAATACAGTTTTGTTCCGTTGGCGTGGATACTTTGTCCGAAAAACACTCCCGGCGAGCGGTGCAACTGTGAAACAATAACTCTTTCAGCGCCATTGATGACAAAGGAGCCTTTGGGTGTCATATATGGGACAGTTCCCAGATATACATCCTGTACCACTGTATCGAAATCCTCGTGTTCGGGATCGGTACAATATAATTTTAGTTTGGCTTTTAGAGGTACACTATACGTTAATCCTCGTTCCAGACATTCTTCTATGGAATATCTTGGAGGATCAATATAGTAATCAATAAATTCAAGGACAAAATTATTTCTGGTGTCCGTAATCGGAAAATTTTCCTGAAATACCTGAAAAAGTCCTTCATTTTTCCTGTTTTCGGGAGTTGTTTCAAGTTGAAAGAAGTCCTGAAATGATTTTAACTGTATCTCCAAAAAATCAGGATACGCTAACCTGTTTTTTGCGGAGGAAAAATTTACTCTTTGTTTGTTTATTATATTTTGCGACATATTTGAAGATTTGCTGAAATTTATTAATTAAAACGACAAAAAGGCTTAGGGCTTGCTGCCCTAAACCTGAACCTTAAAGCTAAAGGTGAGCGTTATTTAATTTCAACTTCTCCTCCGCCTTCTTCTATCTGTGCCTTAATCTGCTCTGCTTCTATTTTGGAAATTTTTTCTTTAATTGCCTTAGGAGCCGCATCAACTAAGTCTTTAGCTTCTTTCAATGTGGTACCTGTGATTTCTTTAACTATTTTTACTATTGCTAATTTAGCCGGTCCTGCAGAAGTTAATACTACATCAAATTCTGTTTGTTCAACTTCGGCGGCGCTTCCTCCGTCGCCCGGAGCGGCAGCTACAGCAACGGCGGTAGCAGCAGGCTCAATGCCATATTTTTCTTTTAATACGGTAGCAAGTTCTTGAACCTCTTTTACAGTAAGACTAACTAATTCTTCTGCGAATTTTTCGATATCAGCCATTTTTATTTAAATTTATAAAATTAATAATTCTTATTTGTTTTATTCGGAACGTTCCGATAATGTTTTAACAATGCCTGCCAGCTTTTGACCGCCGCTCTGCAATGCAGATATGACGTTGCGCGCAGGGGTTTGAAGCAAAGAAATTACCTCTCCGATAAGTTCTTCGCGAGATTTAATGTTAACCAGTTCTTCGAGTGACTGTGCGCCAAGATATAAACATTCCTGGGCGTAAGCTCCTTTCAGTACCGGTTTTTCGTTGCCTGCCTTATTAAATTCTTTTATTAATTTGGCAGGAACGTTTGCTGTTTGACAAAACATGATTGCAGTGGGTCCTTCTAAAGAGGAATACAGTTCCGGTTCGGGAAAATTATTTTTTTCCAACGCTTTTTTGAACAGCGTATTTTTTACGACCAGTAATTTTACCTCTTTTTCGAAACACAATTTCCTTAATTGATGAGTTTTTCCCGCATTTAAACCGGAAATATCAGTTACATAGAAATTAGGATTTGCTTTAAGCTCTTCCGCAACGCTATCTATAATTGCTGTTTTTTCTTCTTTTCTCATATTTCTTTTCTTTTTTTACGGGTTATTCGGAAATTGATTTGGGGTCTATTGCTACACCCGCGCTCATTGTCGATGACAGATAGATACTTTTTATGTATGTTCCTTTTGCTGCCTGAGGTTTTAGTTTGACTATCACGTCAAGGAATTCTTTTGCATTTGAAACAATTTTATCGTCGCTGAACGACAATTTACCAATACCACTGTGAATAATTCCTGTTTTATCCACCTTAAAATCAATTTTACCGGCTTTGACTTCTTTCACTGCTTTACCTACTTCCATGGTTACGGTTCCGGTTTTGGGATTAGGCATTAAGCCGCGGGGACCTAATATTTTACCTAATGCGCCAACTTTTGCCATAACACTTGGGGTACAGATAATAACATCTATATCCGTCCAACCGTTTTTGATTTTTTCCACGAACTCGTCCAATCCTGCAAAATCTGCTCCGGCTTCTATTGCCTCTGTTTCTTTGTCGGGAGTGCACAACACAAGTACCCGTACTGTTTTTCCGGTTCCATGCGGAAGCGTTACCACGCCGCGTACCATTTGATTGGCTTTGCGGGGGTCAACTCCTAAACGAACTGCAATGTCCACCGACGCATCGAACTTTGTATAAGAGATTTCTTTTAAAAGTTGTGATGCCTCAGACAATTTGTATTGCTTATTCGGCTCGATTTTTGCCTTTACGAGTTTTTGATTTTTCGTTAACTTACTCATTTTCGCATGATTTTTTATTGTACATCTTGTGGAAAAGTTCCTTCTATTTTAATTCCCATACTACGGGCTGTTCCTGCAACCATACGCATAACGGAGCCTATTGTGAATGCATTCATATCAGGCGTTTTATCTTCGGCAATGACGCGTATTTGTTCCCAGGAAACTGTTGCAACTTTTTGTCTGTTCGGCTCGGCGGAACCTTTTGTTATTTTGGTTGCTTCTTTCAGCTGCACGGCGACAGGCGGCTGTTTAATGATAAATGAAAATGATTTATCGACATAAACAGTGATGATTACAGGCAAAACTTTTCCTGCCCTATCCTGCGTACGTGCATTGAATTGCTTGCAAAACTCCATAATATTCACACCTTTGGAGCCTAATGCAGGTCCTACGGGGGGAGAGGGATTAGCCGCTCCGCCTTTTATCTGAAGTTTAATTAGCCCGGCGATTTCTTTTGCCATAATTATTTTTAGTTTTATTCTTTTTCTACTTGAACAAAATTAAGTTCTAAAGGTGTTTTACGTTCGAATATTTTAACCATTACCTTTAACTTTTTTCTTTCTTCGTTAACTTCTTCTATTGTGCCCGAAAATCCGTTAAACGGACCGTCGATCACTTTAACAGGCTCGCCTATAAAGAATGGGGTCTTGATTTCTTCTCCCGAATTTTCGGATAATTTATCTACATGACCTAACATTCTGTTTACCTCAGCCGCCCGCAAAGGAACAGGGCTACCACCTTTGGTTTCGGACAAAAAACCGGCAACATTGGGTATATTTCGCAATACATGAAGGGCTTCGCCTTCCAACAAGGCTTCTACGAATATATATCCTGCATAAAACACGCGATCGGTGCTGACTTTTTTGCCGTTTTTCACCTGATACACTTTTTCTGTAGGGATCAAAACCTGCGAAACATAATCTTCAAGATTAAGTCTCCGAATTTCGTTCTCTATATATTCTTTAACTTTTTTTTCTTTACCGCCTACTGCGCGTAAAACATACCATTTTTTACCTACATCCGTCATAAATCCCAAAAATAATAAATTCCTAAGAAGGATTTTCTTTTCCTAATAAAATAGTGTAGATAACTTTGATTATATTCTCAAAGCTAAAGTCCATAATAAAAACCACTAACGCAAAAATAAGCGACGCAATCATCACCAACACAGCACTACTTTGTAAATCTTTCCATGTAGGCCATGTAACTTTAGTGGCGAGCTCTACATAAACTTCTCTAAGATACACTTTAATTTTGTTCATTCCACTTTTTGAATGTTTATGTGAAAATCAAGAAGGAAGCATTACATTTCTTTATTTTCACTTGTTATTCTTAACCCTGACAACTCGTAACACGTTGTTTCGGATTTCAGGG
>JAISRS010000128.1 GCA_031273485.1 Prevotellaceae bacterium | reverse complement strand
AATGTTTGGATAGTTATTAATAATTAATAACTATGCCGCTTATGCGTATAACATTAATTGATAGAAACATATAGTCAAATTTACACATGGTTATTAACTTTTTTACTCCAATTTAGGTTTAACACAAAGTTCACAAAGATTTCCTTTTGCGAACTTTGCGAAAATTCTTTGCGAACTTTGTGTTAAAAAAATTCTTTACGAAGTATAAAAACCTTATTTCTACCTTATTTACCAAACAAAACAACCTCAGTAACAAAGGTACTCCAATCCTGTCTAACCTTATTCCCTTATTGTATCTCTTCCAATTGTGGAATATATAAATAAAGTAATAAGATTTTAGTGAGAGAAGAATTTTGCTGTTACTGAGGTGGTTTTGTTGTTTAAATAAGGTAGGAATAAGGTTTTTATCTTTCAACGCCGCTCGCGCGGATTTGCAATCCGTGCGCAGAAAAGCGAGAACCGGATGTGGTGGCACGGGTTACAAACCCGCGCAAGCGGTATCATCTCCTGCAAATTGCAGGAACACGTCAGGAAGTCCCTGATCATTTCACCGATAGCGAGGATATGTAGAGATGCAATGCATCTGTAGAGACGCAATGCATTGCGTCTCTACGTATCGCTTCCCAAAAAGATTTAGCTCAAAATGTAAATAAAATTTAAAATTCGATTAAATCTATTACTTTTGCACCTTAAAATATTAATAAAGTGAATAAAAAAATATCGAATATTTGTTGTATAGGAGCGGGTTACGTAGGTGGTCCCACCATGGCGGTGATTGCTCATAAGTGTAGAAACATAAATGTTACTGTGGTTGATATCAACGAACAACGTATCAGGGAATGGAACAGCGAAAACCTCGAAAATCTCCCCGTATATGAGCCGGGACTGAACGAAATTGTGCAGGACAGAAGAGGGAAAAATCTTTTTTTCTCTACCGATATCGCCGAAGCCATTCATAAATCGGAAATGATATTTATTTCGGTCAATACGCCGACCAAAACCTACGGAATAGGCAAAGGAATGGCAGCCGATTTGAAGTTTGTGGAACTGTGCGCACGAACAATAGGCGACGAAGCAAACGGAGATAAAATAGTTGTGGAAAAATCCACGCTTCCGGTAAGAACCGCCGAAAGTATCAGAACCATACTCAAATCGGCAGGAAGCAAATACGAGTTTGAGATACTGTCGAATCCCGAATTTTTAGCCGAAGGAACCGCCGTCGCCGACCTCTACAATCCCGACAGGGTGCTTATCGGGGGCGATAATACGGACGCCGGCAAACAGGCTGTAGATTCGCTCGTTAATATCTATGCAACATGGGTTCCGCGCGAAAGAATCATCACAACAAACGTCTGGTCGTCGGAACTTTCCAAACTCACAGCCAACGCTTTTCTGGCTCAACGCATATCGTCCATTAACGCAGTGTCGGCTTTGTGCGAAAAAACAGGAGCAAACGTCGATGAAGTGGCAAGCGCCATAGGCGCCGACAGTCGCATAGGAAAGAAATTCCTGAAAAGCTCCGTGGGCTTCGGAGGCAGCTGTTTTCAGAAAGATATACTTAATATGGTGTATCTGTGCCGATATTTCGGAATCCCCGAAGTTGCCGACTATTGGGAACAAATCATTAAATTGAACGATTATCAGAAAAGCCGTTTCTCACGTCAGATTATCAACTCATTGTTTAATACCGTGAGCGGGAAAAAAATATCGTTTTTAGGCTGGGCTTTTAAAAAAGATACAAACGACACCAGAGAATCTCCCGCCATATATGTCGCCTGCGACCTGCTGACCGACAGGGCGGAAATCCATATATACGACCCCAAAGTGAGGGCGGAACAAATTTCCAAAGATGTGAAATATCTTTTGGAACAAAGAGGATTCGGGAAAACCGAAACGGACGAACTCGCCGCTTTGCTGCATGTATATACGGAACCGTATCCGGCAATGGATAAAGCTCATGCGGTTGCCGTACTGACCGAATGGGACGAGTTTTGTACTTACGACTGGAAGAAAATCTATGAAAATATGAAAAAACCCGCCTTTGTTTTCGACGGAAGAAATATATTGGACAGAGATTATCTGGAAAAAACAGGGTTTAACGTAAAATGTGTAGGAGGATAAGCGGATGAAACTTACGAAAGCGTTATTCGGAGCTATGTTTTTGGCGATGTTCGGCATCCCTGCTTCGGCGCTGGGACAGACGGAACAGGTAGAACAGGCAGATACGGTTACCGTGCAACCGAAACCGAAAGAGGAACCGGTAATCAAAATGTCTATCTCCATGGAGCTGCTTGATATGCAGCTGACACAGCCTCAATTACTGTTACCACCTCCGGGGTCTGCGGGATACTACGACGTGAACAGTATGTTGAGGTTTACGCCTAAATATAATGCGCATCAAATGACTTTGAATATGAAGTTTACGCCCCCGCCTAAATTTATAAATACTTTGAAGGAAGAACCTTTAAAAGTGTTGTTAGTGGGTGGGGCAATGCTGCTCGGCAGAATGAACCACCACATACAGGGCGAAGACAAAAATATGCAAATCAGGCTGGAGCAGATGATGCGGACGCCCTCGCACTCCGGCGTTTCCGAAACAGCCAAAACGCCGGAAGGAACAACGAGGTCGCCGATTACAAAATGAAAAGTTCAATATATAAATATATAAATCAGAGTTAAAATAAAAATATCAAAATTATGTTTTCAGGAATAGTAGAAGAACCGGGCATTGTTACCAAAATCGAAAAAGAACAGGGAAACGTACATATCACCATCCGCTGTTCATTTGTTGGGGATTTGAAAATAGACCAAAGTATTGCCCATAACGGAGTTTGCCTCACGGTTACGAAAAAAACGGAGGAGGAATACACCGTTACGGCAATTAAAGAAACATTGGAGAAATCGAATCTTGGCACTCTACAAACAGGCGATTGGGTCAATTTGGAAAGAAGTATGAAAATAGAGAGTTTACTCGACGGGCATTTAGTGCAGGGACATGTTGATCAAACCGCTGTTTGCACGGATATTACGGAAGCCGACGGAAGCTGGTACTACACTTTTGAATATGACCCCGCACGGGGAAATGTCACCGTAGAAAAAGGCTCTGTTGCCGTAAACGGAGTGAGTTTAACGGTGGTAAATTCCAAAAACGCTTCGTTTCAAAATGCAATAATACCATATACTTACGAACATACAAATTTCTGCAAATTGCAGAAAGGCAGTATCGTGAATCTGGAATTTGACATAATAGGCAAGTATATAGCACGACTTGCGGAAAAATATTTTCCAAAATAACGGATTATAAATTATGAAGATAATATTTGCTACGAACAATAAGCATAAAATCGAAGAAGTTCAATTGCTTCTGAAGGATAAATACACCATTGTCAGCCCGAAGCAGCTGGGTTTTGACGGCGATATTCCGGAAACGGAATCGACCCTTGAGGGGAATGCTTTGCAGAAAGCGCGGTTTGTGTACCGGATGTTTCACCTGCCGTGTTTTGCCGACGACACAGGCTTGGAGGTTGAGGCGCTCAACGGAGAACCGGGAGTTTTTTCGGCAAGATATGCGGGCGACAACAAAAA
>JAISRS010000127.1 GCA_031273485.1 Prevotellaceae bacterium | reverse complement strand
TATTTTTTTATTGCTTTTACATTAAATTATTGTTGCTTTTTTATTATTTTTTCATTGCTTTTTTATGTTCTTATTATTGCTTTATCCTTGTATATCACCGATAATCAATGATTATTTCTTCTCTCTTTTTTTGTTTGAAAAATATTATTCGGAGTATGATTTTTTTTTCATATCCCTAATTAAAATAAATGTTAAAATAGGCAGACACCTGTCCCTCCAAAGGGAAAAAAACGGGGAAACGGGACTAAATCTTTTTTTGAGGCGCTATGGAGGGAGATGACGACTATGTTCTCTTTGTTCGGCGTAGCCGAACGAAAAGGTCGTTAAGCAGCCCGAAGGGCTTAATTTTCATAACCGTAGGTCATCGACCTGCGGAAACGCCCTCTCACACCACTGCCTGAAAGGCAGGACTAATTATTATTATTTCAATTTACGTGTCAGTCCTGCCTTTCAGGCAGAGAACATACGGGTACTTTTCCGCAGGTCGTTGACCTGCGGTTATGAAAATCAAGCCCTTCGGGCTATCGCTACGATATTGTCTGAACCTTGATTAAAGGATTAAAGGATTGATATCAGCCGCTTTGTTACGAAGCGGGAGCTTCGCTTTTAACTGCGGCGTAGCGGGACACGGGTTACAAACCCGCACCAGCGACGAAATGACAGCCCGGTTCGTTCGGCGTAGCCGTCATTGCTACGGCGCAGCCGGAAGCAATAGCGCCTCAAAAAAAGATTTAGCCTCAAACCCTTCAAACCCTTCATGGTTCATAATTTCGCCTTTAAGCAGTTGATCAATTTTTGAGGAGGTCGGCAGGGGCGTCTTGTTGCGGAATTTATAAATGCCAATACGGTTTTTCCGGTATTCAGGAGTTCCTGTTTTTCATTAAATATTTCATAAAAGAACGTCATTTTAGCTGTAGGCAATTCTTTTATTGTAACGCGAACCGTCAGCAATTCGTCGTAATATGCCGGCAGTATATAAAGACTTTGCACCTCTATGACGGGCATCATTATGCCGTCGGATTCCATTTCACGGTACGAATACGTACCTGTATTTCTGAGCATTTCGGTGCGTGCAATTTCATAATAATTGATGTAATTAGCATGGTACACAACTCCCATTTTGTCCGTTTCATTATAGCGTGCACGTATTTGCACATCGTAGATAATACACATAATCAGTAAGTGTTAATTAAATTTATTACAAAGGTATCTTTTTGGATGAGGAATTAGGACGGTTCCACTTTCAGTTCCGTCCATGTTCCGTTTTCGTCGAAAGATGCTCCTGCTCCTCCCGAAAGCCAATCGGATAGAATAATAAACTTAAAATCGTTTTCGGAGATATTTACGGGAGCATGGTAATGACCGATCACAAAAAAATCCAGATTTTCTTCTTTTGCTTTCTTTGAGGCGATTTTATATAACGAGTTATCACTGTCGAATTTATATCCTTTGTGTTTCTTTCTGTTACTTTTCGACCACGCATGTGCAAACGACAGTCCGAAAAAAGGATGTATGCCCGAATACATCCTTTGTAAACATCTGTTAGTAAAAATACTTCGTAAAAATGCGTGTTGTTTGTCCTCGATATTTATAGCATCGCCATGCGCCAGATAGAATTTATATCCGTAAAGATTAGCCGTATAATCGGCGGGATGAACAATAACGCCGATTTCCGACGGAAAATAGTCGCGCATCCAGAGGTCGTGATTACCGGCGAAAAAATGTACGGGTATTCCCATGTCCGTTATTTCGGCTATTTTTCCTAAAGTTCTCACAAATCCTTTGGGAACGACTTTCTTATATTCAAACCAGAAATCAAAAATATCTCCCAATAAAAATATTTCCTTTGCGTCCGATTTGATACTGTCCAACCAATTAACAAAGCGTAATTCTCTCTGTCGGGCATCTTTTTCGGGAGGCAATCCGAGGTGAACGTCTGCGGCGAAATAATATTTCAAAATATGATTGTTTTTTTAGTCGATAATCAACATTGAATCGCCGTAAATTCCAAACTTATATTTCTCTTTTATAGCCACTCCGTAAGCCTTCATCACAGCCGAATATCCGCCGAAAGAGGCTGCCATCATCAATAAAGTTGAGAGGGGTTGATGAAAATTCGTTACAAGTGAATCGGGGATAACACATTCGTATGGCGGGAAAATAAATTTATTTGTCCAGCCCTCATACGTTTTGAGGCGTCCTCGCGTGGTATAGGAACTCTCAAGTGTTCTAAGCGTGGTTGTTCCTACGGCGCAAATCTTTTTGCCTGCGTCTTTAGCTCTGTTTACAATAATTTCCGTTTCTTCGGGGATAATGATTTGTTCCGAATCCATTTTGTGTTTACTAAGGTCTTCAACATCAATTTCCCGGAAACTTCCCAAGCTCAGGTGCAGAGTAACTTCCGCCACATTAATTCCTCTGATTTCAAATTTTTTAAGTAATTCTCTGCTAAAATGCAGTCCGGCATACGGAGCAGCCACAGCGCCTTCAACTTTTGCATAAATGGTTTGATAACGTTCTTCGTCAATAGATTCCACTTTTTTGCGCACCCAGCGTGGCAGCGGCATTTCGCCTAATTTAAAAAGCGCATGTTTAAATTCGTTGTACGTTCCGTCGTACAAAAATCTTAATGTCCGTCCTCTTGATGTGGTGTTATCAATAACTTCAGCCACAAGGTTTTCATTGTCGCCAAAATATAGTTTGTTACCTATTCTTATTTTTCTTGCAGGGTCAACCAGCACGTCCCATAATCGTTGTTCTTTGCTCAATTCCCTTAAGAGAAAGACTTCTATATCCGCCCCTGTTTTTTCTTTATTGCCGTACAAACGAGCGGGAAAAACTTTGGTGTTGTTAAAAACCACTACGTCCTGTTCATCGAAATAATTTATAATATCTTTAAATACTTTGTGTTCTATTGCTCCTGTTTTCTTCCTCAGTATCATCAAACGCGATTCGTCCCTTACTTTTGAAGGATATTTCGCGATTAATTCCGGCGGAAGTTTGAAGTCAAATTGAGATAATTTCATAATATATAATATAAAAAATAATAATTTAATGTTCAAAAAAAGTAATCCCTTATACGGAGAAAATCCAATTTTGTTTCGCAATAATAACAAAAAATGCATTATTTTGGTTGATTTTTTTTTAATTTATTTAATATCATGATACACTTGCTGTTTCCGACCCTGTTTTGGGGTCGTGATATAGATTCGATAACAATTGTATCAAAATTTATATTAATTTTGCGCCTTAAAGTAGGTAAAAATGAAAATATCAAAAGAAATCAAAATAGGAATTTATTTTTCTATTATGTTGGTAGCTTTAGTGTGGGGAATAAATTTCCTCAAAGGAATGGACATATTCGGCAAAGTGAACAAGTTATATGCTATTTACGAAAACGTTGAGGGTCTGCAAACAACCTCAAATGTGTCCATAAAAGGGATGAAAGTAGGAAGTGTCAGTAAAATCAAACTCGACCAGAACAACAAAAAGTTTATCGTCGAGCTGCAAATCAATTCCGGTTATAATATCCCTTCTAATTCGGTGGCTTATATATATAGCTCGGATATTATGGGCAGTAAAGCCATTAAAATAAAAATCGGAAGTTCGGAAAAGATGCTGAACGATGGCGATAAAATATCGTCTGCGATGGAAAACGATATGTTTTCTCTTCTGATGGACGATTTGCCTTCGATTAAGGACAGTCTGAAACGGACACTCAAAGAGGTTGATATAACATTTAAAGGAATCAACAAATTGCTGTCGGACGAAAATATCGAAAATCTGTCCAAAAGCATTGCATCTCTGGAACATACAATGAGAAATCTTTCCTCTCTGTCGTCTGCCCTCAACAGCAGTAAATCAAGTCTTATATCTTCATTCGAGAATATTGATTCCATAACCTCGAATTTGAAAGATAACGGAGCAAATATAAATAATATTATAGGGAATTTTTCGGCGTTAAGCGATTCGCTCAAAACCTTTCAACTTGCGCAAATTACGCAAACTGTGGAAGAATTGAAAACTGTTTTGAATAAAATAAATTCCGGCACCGGCAGCGCAGGGAAATTGATATATAACGATTCGGTTTACAATAACTTATCGAACTCGTTAAATAATCTTGACGCTTTGTTGTACGATATTAAGGAACATCCTAAAAGATATATAAACATCTCAATATTTGGAGGAAAATCAAAAAAATAAGATATTATGATTGCTGTAATTTTTGATATGGACGGGGTTTTGGTAGATAACGCCCGTTTTCATGAACAGGCGTTTGCCGAATATTTTAAGAAATACGGAATAACCCTCAAACCGGAAATGTACGGCAGAGGAAATGAGGAGATTATGTCCGAATTGTTTCCCAACGAAACTTTAGACCGGCAAATAAAATTTGCCGCCGAAAAAGAAGCCTATTATCGCAAAATATACGCTCCTCACATACAGCCTGTCGCCGGACTGATAGAGCTGCTTAAAGCATTAAAAGATAATGATGTACTCACAGCGGTGGGTTCTTCGGCTATTGTAGATAACATTGATTTTGTGTTCGATAAACTGCAAATCAGAAATTATTTCGATGCCGTGGTAGCGGCCTCTATGGTCGCCAGAGCAAAACCGGCTCCGGATATCTATCTCAAAGCGTCGGAATTATTGGACGTAAAACCCGAAAATTGTCTGGTGTTTGAAGACGCAACGGCAGGCATTGCGGCGGCAAAATCGGCAGGCGCAAAGGTCGTGGGACTCGCAACATCGCTGTCGAAAGAAGAACTCGCAAATACCGACGCCGATAAAGTAATATCTGATTTTACCGAAATAACTGTGGATGAAATAAAACAAATTATAACACAATCTAAAAATGGAAGAACCTTTGATATTTAAAGGACTAAGAAATCAATTAGTTCAACATTTACAGGATAAAGGCATAAAAGATGTTAATGTCTTGAATGCTATAGCTAAAGTTCCCCGACATCTCTTTGTACAGCAAGGTTTCGAGAAACTCGCATACGAAGACAAACCCTTTCCCATAGCCTGCGGACAAACTATTTCTCAACCGTTTACCGTTGCTCTGCAAACCGAATTGCTGCAAGTACAAAAATTCGACAAGGTGCTGGAAATAGGCACAGGCTCCGGCTATCAGGCGATTATTCTCGCCGAACTCGGCACAAATATCTATACCATAGAACGACAACGGGAATTATATATAAAAGCAAACGGGATGTTTAATCTGTTGAAATATTCAATTAAATCTTTCTTAGGCGACGGTTATGAGGGAAAAGAAGCGTATGCCCCGTTTAAAAAAATATTGATAACGGCGGCAATCCCCGAAATACCCCAAAAATTACTGAATCAACTCGCTGTAGGAGGTCGTTTGGTCGCTCCGATAGGAGAAGGTAACGAACAAATTATGACAATCATAGACAGAATCTCCGAACAGGAATATACCACATCGCATCATGAAAAAATTTTCAAATTCGTTCCAATGCTGAAAGGTCTGGTGTAACTGCGAATTTTCTTGTCCACGATTTTTTTTATCCACGAATTACACGAATTACACGAATTTTTTCTTTGTCATCGAATTACACGAATTTAAATCCTGCGGATTTTTACGAATTACACGAATTTTTTTTATCCACGAATTAACACGAATTACGGCGAAATCTTATTTTGAGGCGCTATAGATGAAATTCCCTTCGTTCGGCGTAGCCGTCATTGCGAGGGGGAATATTGCAAGCAACAAACAAGAGATAATGACAGCCCGGCTCGTTCGGCGTAGCCGTCATTGGTAGGCGTAAGCCAAAGCAATCCAGAAAAGTACGGCGTAACCTCAGAGATACAAAGTCGGACTTCCGAAGTACAAAATGGACATTATTTTATATCTTCCGATTATGGAATAATGCAAAATAATGTAATGTTTATAGTTCATCGTTCCATTTAACATTTGTTTTAATTAATTTTTATTAATTTTGTCGTCGCAATTTTTTATTGTATTAATGTCTTTAAACAAAATTTATTATGGGTACAAAATCTTTATTATTAGGTATTTTTGTGGTATTATCAATGATTTCCTGCAAATCGAAACAAGATGCGGACG
>JAISRS010000115.1 GCA_031273485.1 Prevotellaceae bacterium | reverse complement strand
TGTCGGGGTACCAGGACTCGAACCTGGGACCCCCTGCTCCCAAAGCAGGTGCGCTAGCCAACTGCGCCACACCCCGAATTAATAAATTTGCGGGTGCAAAGGTAGTAAAAAAACTTATACAGCAAATTTTTTTTAAAATATATTGCTCGACATTAAAAAAAATGTATAATTTTGCACGCCGAAACCGAATTGGTTTTTAGAAAATTTATATGGTCACAAATGAATAAAAATGTTTCTTGTTCAAGTCGTTCAGGTATTGTTTCGGATATAACTCCGGAAAACATTGCCGTAAATATTATAAGTATGTCGGCATGTGCCGGTTGCCATGCAAAAGAATTATGCTCTGCTTTTGAACGAAAAGAAAAAGCGGTGTTTGTTCCCAATATCGGACAGAGAGTGCAATCCGGAGATAAAGTCGCTGTTGTGATGCAGGTTAGCATGGGATTAAAAGCCGTATTGCTGGCTTATGTATTGCCGCTGATTTTTGTCTTGATGACGCTTTTATTGTTACTCGAAATCGGAACAGGAGAATTTTTATCAGGCGCCATCTCTCTATCGTCACTTATGGTGTATTATTTTGTAATATTTTTAATTAGAAACAAGTTGAAAAAACAGTTTTCTTTTTTTATTGAAAAAATCGACTAATGAATATAATCGTTTCCACAATAGTAATTTTAAGTTCTTTGGGCGTTTTGTCCGCCGTGATACTTTATCTTGTTGCACAAAAATTTCAGGTTTATGAAGACCCGCGTATTGATGAAGTAAATGAACAGCTTCCGGGCGCAAACTGCGGAGGTTGCGGGTTTGCAGGTTGCAGGGCTTTTGCCGAAGCATTGGTCAAAAGCGATGATATTTCCGCCCTGCTTTGTCCTGTGGGCGGATCAAATACCATGACCCAAATAGCGGAACGCCTCGGAAAAACGGCAACCGCAAAAGAACCTCTGACGGCAGTGGTGAGATGTAGCGGGTCGTGCGAGGTACGACCGGGAATAAACAGTTTCGACGGTCCGCCCTCGTGCGCAGTTATGTCCGTAACATACGCCGGCACTACGGGTTGCAGCTTTGGCTGCCTGGGACAGGGAGATTGTGCAGTATCGTGCGGTTTCGATGCAATACACATCAATCCTGCAACAATGCTGCCCGAAGTAGATGACGAAAAATGCACGGCATGTGGCGCCTGCGTTAAAGCCTGTCCTAAATTTATTATAGAATTGAGAAAAAAAGGACCCAAAAACAGGAGAATTTATGTGTCCTGCATTAATCAGGATAAAGGAGGAATAGCGCGAAAATCGTGCGCCGCAGCATGTATCGGTTGTTCCAAGTGTCTTAAAGCGTGTCCTTTTGAAGCCATCACAATAAACAATAATTTGGCTTATATCGACAACACAAAGTGCAGGCTTTGTCGCAAATGCACGCCGGAATGTCCTACATCGGCAATTCGGGAGTTGAACTTTCCTCCTAAAAAAACAATTGATAAAGAACCTGTTGCAGGTTAAATATAAACAAAATAAACATTCGAGTTAATCGTCTTTTGAAACATGATTAAAACATTCAAACTTGGAGGGATACATCCGGCTGACCAAAAAATTTCGGCAGATGTCGCTGTAGAACAAACAGCGCCCGAAGGAACAGTGCAAATATTTCTATCTCAACATATCGGAGCGCCGGCGGAACCTGTTGTAGCTAAAGGCGACAGGGTTAAAGTCGGGCAACTTGTTGCTAAAGCCGCGGGCTTTGTTTCGGCAAACATACATTCGTCGGTATCGGGAACGGTGACGAATATTGATATGGTTCAGGATCATTTGGGAATAAAGAAAAAGGCTGTAATAATAAAGGTGGAAGGCGATGACTGGCTGGAAAATATCGACCGTTCGGAGAAAATCGTCGGAGAAATCAGTCTGTCGTCGGAAGAAATCAGAAAAAAAGTCGCCGAAATGGGGATTGTGGGCTTGGGCGGAGCTGCTTTTCCTTCGCATGTGAAATTATCCGTACCTCCCGGAAAAACAGCACAATATCTTATAATCAATGCTGCAGAGTGCGAACCTTATCTTACTTCCGACTATAGGGTGATGATGGAGCATACCGAAGAATTGATGATTGGTATCCAAATCCTTAAACGGGCAATCGGAGTATCGAAGGCTTATATAGGGATTGAAATCAATAAACCGGCGGCAATTGAAAAACTAAAATCGTTTTTGCCTGCTTATGAGGGAATAGAAATAGTTGCGCTGAAGAAAAAATATCCGCAGGGAGGCGAAAAACAGCTGATAAAAGCCGTCACAGGTAAAGAAGTGCCTTCGGGCGGATTACCCATTGACGCCGGAGCAATTGTGCATAATGTCGGTACGACTTTGTCGGTCTATGAAGCTGTTCAAAAAAATAAACCGTTAATCGACAATATAGTAACCATCACCGGAAAATCGGTTGCTCAACAAAAAAATTTACTCGTCAGAGTAGGTACTCCCGTTTCCAAACTCATTGAAATTGCGGGAGGAATACCGGAAAATACAGGTAAAATAATATTGGGAGGACCGATGATGGGCAAAGCAATAAGCAATGTTGATGCCCCCACTCAAAAAAGCGCATCTTCGGTGTTGCTTATGGACGAAAAAGAATCGTATCGCGGAAAACCAGCCGTGTGTATCAGATGTTCACGCTGTATTTCGGTTTGTCCTATGGGATTAGAACCGTATTTGATTAAAAGACTGTCGGAACGTAACATGTTCGACGAACTGGAAACTAACAGCGCCCACGATTGCATAGAATGTGGATGTTGTATGTATATCTGCCCTGCGAATTTGCCCCTGCTGGATTATATCCGTCTGGGTAAAACCGAAGTGCTGAAAAGAAAACGAAACAGAAAATTGTAGTCACCGGGATTAAGCGAATGAAACGAATGTTAAAATCCTGCGGATTTTTTACGAATTTCCACTTATCGTTTCGCTATAGATGTGTGGAATTTCTCGGAATTGAAATATATCAGTTATAACTTGACTTTGGGTAAAAACATTTTAACTGATTTGGAAAAGTATGGAAACAAATGAATAATGGACCGGAATAAAATATCAGGAGTATTATTTGGCGGAGCGGTAGGCGATGCTTTGGGATTGGGGACGGAGTTTTTTTCTAAGGAAGAAGTTTTGAAGTACTATCCTGACGGTTTGAACGATTATGCTCAAATTGTCGGAGACAGACATCGAAGTCGCTGGCAGACCGGCGACTGGACGGATGATACCGACCAGACGCTATGTATTGCAAAGGCAATTATCAAAGACAGAGATATTGTTCCTGAAACAGTTGCACAGGAGTTATACGCATGGTTCGGCGATTGTCCGATGGGAGTCGGAAGGCATACCTACGAAGTGTTATCTCTCTCTGACTATTTGCAGTATCCGGAGAAAGTATCGAAATTGATTTGGGAACTGTCACATTGCAAAAGCGCCGCGAATGGCGCCGTGATGCGAACTTCCATAATCGGATTATGGAACAGAGATGTCGAACAGAAAGCGGAAGAAGTTTGCAAATTAACACACTACGACCCTCGTTGTGTCGGTTCTTGCGTTATTGTGTCGCTTTTGGTAAACAGGCTGATAAACAACGCTACCATTTCCAAAGACGAAATTATTCAAATAGGGAATCGTTATGACCCTCGGATACAGGAATATGTTGAATTATCGGATTCATCTGATATTTGTGTTTTAAAATTAGATGATTCGGATTCAATCGGCTATACGTTAAAAACTTTATCGGCAGGTCTTTGGACATATTTCAACTGCAAGAGTTTTGAAGAAGGGTTAAAAGCCGTTATCCATGAAGGTGGCGATGCAGATACCAACGCGGCTGTAGCCTGTAGCATATTGGGCGCAAAATTCGGATATGACAGCATCCCAAAACATTATATTGACGGATTGATGAGAAAAGAATACCTCAGTCGAACAGTCGAACAACTGACAGCAATAATTTCTAATGAAATCGGTCACTTTGAAAATTAAAAAATGGGCTAAATCTTATTTTGAGGCGCTATTGCTTCCGGCTGCGCCGTAGCAATGACGCTACGTAGAACCCCGAAACACGTTTTTCACAGCTGTGAAAAGTATGAATGAACCCCGAAACATGGTTTTCACAGCTGTGAAAACCATGAATGACCCCCGAAACACATTTTTCACAGCTGTGAAAAGTATGAATGAACCCCGAAACACGTTTTTCACAGCTGTGAAAAGTATGAATGACCCTCGAAACACGTTTTTCACAGCTGTGAAAACCATGAATGACCCCCGAAACACATTTTTCACAGCTGTGAAAAGTATGAATGAACCCCG